>NZ_JAUQXO010000085.1:0-46721 GCF_030834625.1 Geobacter sp. | reverse complement strand
ACCAGCCCTGCGCAGCCTTATGATCTGGTTCCGCAAGGCCTCCTGCGCTTCTTGATTCAGTGTTCGTGCATCGATCTTTTCCATGCCCGAACGATATCACAAACCGGCTTTTTATGCACTATTTAATTGCCGTGGTAATAGTTCATTCGCTTCACTCAAGCGTCAGCACCGAGACAAAATACCCTCCAACCTGGTTGAGAGGAATATCCTCACTCCTCCACCCTTCCGCAGGTCGCTTGGGCTTCGGAAATCCTGGCGGCAGTGAGCGGTTTTCGTCATCGGAGTTATGGGGATTCACCTTCACGAAATCCATTTCGCCGTTGGCAGGATCGTAAGGATCCCAGACGATCACCGATGTGGTCAGGGTGTCACGCTTTGCCGAGAATAACCTGCCCTCTTTTACGGCCATCACCTTCACGCCCAGCATCTCCGGCTTCACATGATGCACCAGCTTTCCCTTCCATGAACCGCCGGCGGGAATGATAATGTCGCGGGCCGAGGCGATTACGGGGGGCCCATTCTCGAAAAGCAGCTCGACGGCACCCAGACCGCCATCCCCTTTAACTTCCTGCTGAAGCTGACGCATGATGGAGAGATCATCAGACTCCACCAACGCTTTGTGCAAGGTCTCCCGCACCGCGCCGAGGAAGCTGCTGATGTAGACCCGATAGCGTCGTTCCCGGTCCGTCGGATTCCTGATAGTCACCGGCACAACGACATCGCCGGCATCTTTTTTCACCACGGCTGAATGAAACTCCCTCGCGAATCGAGCCGTTGGTTCACGGCGTTCGAGTTTTATCTCGTCGATCTGAAGCAGTTCAGGTTTCTCGATTTTCGGGTGGACATGGAACTGGAGCTGCCTGAGGGACGGAAAAAGCTCCAAGTCATCGGTCACCGCCTGGGCAGCAAAGAAGTGATAGTAGTTCCGGGATATCCTGAAGGCCGATGGCGATAGTGTTACCTTAACCCACCTGCCCGCAGCCTTTTCGGTAAAAGAGAAATCTGCGTAACCGTGCATATTGGAGTCAGTCGCCAAGCTCTTGTTGCTCTTCCCACCCACCCCCATGTCGCCGGAGCGCCAGTGGTAGGTCCAGATACCCAGGCTGTTCGGCAACGGTTTCCCCTCTGCTGTCGCGTCCCCATCTCTAGCGATCAATTGGCTTTCCTCCGGCAGATGGATCCACATGGAAAAGACGTTGGGGCCGATCTTGAGATAACGCTCGTTTCTGGTAACCAGATAACGCCTGCGCACGCTCCCCTGAAAAAAGAGATCGTTATCCTTGCCCGGTTCCAACCTGAATGTAGCGCTCTTCTTTGACCCATCCGCGCCGCTTTCAGCCAGTTTGCCGCGGTAGAAGTCGGACTGACGGAAGCCGATGGGATCGCCCAAGTCACTGCTGGGGATTTCTGACTCAAAACTGGCGAGAGACGAAACGTATGAAACACCTTTACTCTTTGAGGCTTCTCTCGACGCCCCCCAAGAGAAATTGTGGTTCATGATTACTGCAACCGCCAACGTAATTACAGCAAAGTTGAGAATATTTCGAATCAAAGGAATCACCTTAATCTAACCAAGTGGGCTCGTCTTAGAAAAAAGAACGTTCGGCGCACTATCAGTGCAAAGGGCCAGCAGATCGCTGTAACTGGCTGGTGTCAACTTAAGATTATCCAACAGGTATCCCCTGTAGCCAAGTTCATTCATAACACTGAAAAGCTCCTCTGGACTGCTTCCCAGGGAACGCATATATGAACCTGTCACCTCGCATAAAATCGCCGGTGCGTCATTTGCCGCCAAATGTTTACGGAACCCATTAAGAACCAACATTTCAGCACCCTCGACATCAATCTTAACGAGCCTGATGGGTCCCGAATCTGCCAACACACTGTCAAGTTGTTTGGCTGGAATATCCCAGAACTTCCCCGTCCCCGAAATATCGGCACGCATCGAATTCATGCCTGGATTGTGCTCAATCAGTTGGTTAATCCTGACACTTCCTTCCTTATCCGCAAGGGCGTAGTCATGGATCATTACGTTGGTGAATTTATTGATAGCAACATTGTGTCGCAACTTTTCGACTGTCGGCGGGACCGGTTCAAAAGCATGTACTTGGCCCTTGGCACCAATTATTTTCCCTGCGAGCAGCGAAAAATATCCGATATTTGCCCCGATATCCACAAATGTGTCTCCGGGTCGCAAGATTTGCCTGATCAGCCATGTCTCGTTCGGCTCCCAGCATCTCCAGTAATATATGAAATAGTCGAGTTTATCGCCGGTGTTAAGGCGCATAGAGATACCGTACTTGAGTGGGTACTCAATGACAGCAGGTGGGCAAGTAGTACATCTGCTATTGAATAACTGCCAAAAAAACCATTTCCCTTTTTCAATGGGGAAGTAAGAAAAATACATGCGGGCAACTTCTTGTACAATTCCCATAAGATAAATATCCTCGTATTAAGCAGTAAGTTCGCTTATCGGTAATCTTGACGACCGAATTGCAAGTATTTTCATGCATGCGTTGAAAACGTCCTCATAGGGAATGAACTGCATCCCGGCGTTATCCCTGTCTTCGGGTTTACTATGAGGATGATTCGGTGGGAACCTCTGAATCTCTATATGGGGGTGCACATCGTCAAGCGGGATCGTCCTATGAAGGTCATACAGACCGTACAAAGACACTGTGGGCGCCCGTACTGCATGGGCCAGGTGCATAGTGCCAGTATCTGGAGTCACCACGAGATCCGCAAGAGAAAGGAGCCCAGCAAGCCCAGTAAGGCTGAGCTCTCCTGCACTCACGACAACCCGGGCATCATTCGCCATTTCCCGCACTCCCTCACAATATTCTCGTTCATCAGGAGCCCCCGTGAGAACGCAGATTGCGTCGGGGGATTCGACAAAGAGGTCACAGGCAAGACGAGAAAACCTTTCCCGGGGCCACGCCCTCCGGAAGTTGCTTGAACAGAGCTGAAAGACGATCAACTGCTTTCCCTTCCACCCCTTACCGGAGAGCCACGCCAACGCTTCACTCTTCCAACCCTCCTGAACCGGCAGCGTCAGAGGTTCAGTTGCCGCTTTGACTCCCAAGAGCCGAACTGCCCTGAGTCGGTCCTCCACCGCGTGTTCCCTGACATCCCATTCACTTGTGGGAGAGAGGGCCCGGTTAGACAAAAGAAACCGGAAACGATGACGGTTTGGAACATGAACGACCCTCTTTGCACCAGCCAACCGCAAAAGCGGCACAACGTAATCAGGAGATCCGGAAAAAATGACTGCTGTATCAGGTGAAAAACGGGCAATTGCTTGATACATCCTCGCAAGTGTAACGCAACCTTTTAGATTTTTGGTCGATGGGGTTGGCATAGCGATTACTTCATCGGCAACGCCAGACTCTTCGTACAAACGGCTGAACGGTGGGCGAACAAGGAATGCAATTCGACTTTCCGGGAACGCCTCATGGAGAGATTTCAGGGCAGGAAGAGAGAGTAACGTATCTCCCAAGGCTGTCAATGAAACCGCAAGGACCCTGCTCATTTGCCACTCCCTGTAACCGCATGGGCAGGCGCATGGGCAGAAAACGGAGCGAATTCGTTAACTGGCTGAAAAACAAGAGATTCCTGTCGGGAAATAACTGTGAGCACAACCGTTACAGCCACAAGGTGGTAAAGGATGTCCCAGTATGCAACACCGAGGGCCAAGCCTCCTGCCAGATAGGCAACTATCGACAATTGAATCGCCCGTGCGTACCGGATAATCCAATGGTCCGAGTGATTTCGCCACACCCTCGTCAAGCGATGGAGCTTCAACAATGTCCCTCCTATCAGAGAGAGCCATAGGAAAAGCCCCACATAGCCATGCTCTCCCAAGACTTCAAAATATGCACTGTGAGCATCGACCCAGGCCCCCCTGAACGTTTCAAACCCTCCTCCTGTTATGGGACTTTGATTTGCCTTGTTCATGGCGTATTCCCACGCAAGAAATCGACCCTGTACCGACAGGTCCTCATCGTATGTCTTTATGGTATCCATCCGTGAAAACCATTCTTCTGGAAGCCGAGGCACAATAAACGTTACACCGATAATGAGCAATGGAATCACCAACCATTTCCTCTTGCCCATGAGAACGATCCCCGACAAGACAACCGCCAAGGCAAGAAGCCCACCCCGGGACCACGACCCGACCACCGAACAAACCGAAAGGGAAAACATGGCGTAGAAAAAGAGCCTGACGTTTCTGCTCGACGCCTCCCGGGCAGCAAGCGCGATGAGGGGAAGCGACATATTGAGCGCCAAGGCTATCTCATTGTTTCCTGCGTAGAAGGTGTTATCTGGCCCCCAGACCCGGTAGTGAAAACCAGTAGCGAGAGAAAAGAGCCCCCCCTTGAAGCCGATGAATCCGAACGAAACCGCGATTGCCACAATCAGCCAGCGAAGTTTTTCGCGAGAATTGATAAGCCAGAGCGTCGGGAATATTCCGATGTAAATCTTCATGACCTTCATCCACTGCTCCCGAGCGGCAAGAGGAAAATCAGGGGATATGAAAGTTGTTACCGTAAACCAGAGCAAAAGGAGAACGAAAAGGAAAGTCTCACGAGTCCTAGGGAATGGTTGTCGTTCTGAAGGGTTAAGAAAAATGCCAATGCATGTCGCTATAAAGAGTACAAAATAGAGCGGAAGCGTCATTGAGAAGCCCCAGGCATACCGATGAGGATTCAGATAGGCCATAATGGCTAAACCGATCACACCGAGCCAAGGGCGACGCAAAGCGGTTATGCACGCTCCACAAGTAAATAGGACTACAAAAATATCACGCATGATTACCCTGGAAAGTAAAACACATTCTTTACGGACCCGTTGTTAACATTGTCACTTCGTCTGCCGTTTTGGAGCCACTGCCTCAAGTTTGTTAATAAGTCCCGTCTGATTGACACCCAGTTCCTTGGCCTTAAGTGCATGAAACCATGCACGCTCGTAATCCTTCTTCTTCATATATGGAAACCCTATAAAGTAGTGTGCAAGGCCTCTTTCCGGTTGTTTCTCCAATACCTTTCCATACAAGCGTATTGCATCATCATGACGACCAAGCTTGTAGTATTCGGTGGCAATGTTCATCTGGACATCCGGCATGCCATCCGACCACTTTTCTGCACTTTTAAAGTCTTCCAAAGCCAATTGCGTATTTTGCAGACGGAGATAGGACATCCCTCGGTATAAATAGCACATTGATCCACGTTCATGGTCATTCGGCTCAAAAGGCCAATTTTTTTGCACCTTTTCTTCTATGAAATACCAGATCGCTCCCTTGAACTCCCCTACAGCAGTTTTGAAATCACCCTTCGACATAGCCTGAATGCCTTGATCCATGTGCGTATTGGGATTGGTACGTGCGAATGAACTACTTGAAAAGACGATAACAAAAGCCGAAATTAAAAAAGCTGAGACGAAAAAACATTTTCTCATTTGCTACCTCCTAGTTTTTCTCAATTGCCGGTAGACCCCTTCTACCAGTTGTGCATGCTTATCTAAGCCATACACGGATAGTGCTTCCTCGCGAGCGGCCTTGCCGATTCGTCTCCTAAGCTTATCGTCCGCAAGGAGTTTCACAAGGGCTTGTCCCAAGGCATAGGGGTCTCCTGGAGGGACAAGCATCCCCGTGACACCCTCCTCGAGGATCTCCGGGGGAGCCCCTAAAGCCGATGCCACCACTGCAGCTCCTGCCGCCATACCCTCAACAATGACTCTCCCGAATGGTTCAGGCGACAGGGAAGCATGAACGACAATATCGAGCTGCCGGAAGATCTGCTCCGTGTCTTTACGAAAGCCCGTAAAAACAATACGATTCGAGGTTCCTGTTTCCTCAGCCACACTTTCGAGCCGTTCCCGATACCATTCATGCCCCTCAGGAGCCTCTCCCATTATGATCAAGCGACACTCGGGAAAGATTTCAAGAACGTGCCGCATGCTTCTAATAACCGTTTCCTGCCCCTTCCATTCCATCAATACCCCGGCTATCCCAACAAGTGGGGCATCGGCAGGAATCCCGAACTCATCACGTATGTTCAACTCTGTCTTATCCGAAAAACGTGAGAAGTCGAACCCCTCAGGTACAATCGTCACTCGCTCGGGCGAAACACCAAACTTCAAAACCTCGTCCCGGATAAACTTTGAGACCGGCAAGAAGTAGTCGATGGCCCCCATCACCCTTTTAGTCAGAGATGAATCCCAAAGGGTACCCCGAACATGGCAGACACACGGGATACCAACAATACGTGCAGCGATAACACCAGAGAGGTTGCCCACAGGATCATTATTGATGTGAATGATGTCTATCCTGTTCCTCCGGGCATAGGTGATGATTGCGAACGCTTGGGGGAAGACATTGAAGAGATAGTCCGCCAGAGACAGGAGCTTGCTGCGAAGGGGAAATGAAGGGAGAGCCGCGGCCACTTTCCCGGGATCGAAGAATTTCCCGCTCATCGTAGCCCAAACAGAAACGGGGCCGAAGCGTCGATACTCTCCAGACGATGCAGTCGTGAGGACATGTGGTTCAAACTCGTCACGGTCGAGAGCCTCCAACAGGTTAATGAGACTGATCACGGCCCCGCCGTAGCCGACCCCATTCTCGCAATAGAGGATACGCCGCTTTTCTCTCAGCACTGAAGGAGCCTCCGGTACAGTTGGTCGATATTCATCCTGAATGCCTCAAGACTGAACTTTCGGAAAATCATTTCTCTGCCAGCTGCACCCATTCGCTGGGCCAAAGCCTCATCTTCGATCAACTGCACGCATTTCTCCGCGTATGCGCCCACATTGTCCGGATCAACCAAGAATCCCGTTGTCCCATCCTCAACCACCTCCGGCAGGGCCGTTGCGGCCCCTGCCACCACCGGTAGCCCTGAGCTTGCGGCCTCCAACGGAGCTAGTCCTAACGCCTCATTGCAGGAGGTGAAGAGGAAAATATCCATTGCAGAAAGGAGGGCAGGAACGTCAGCACGGTAGCCTAGAACCAAGATTCGACCTGAGAGGCCAGCTGCCTCAACTGCCGCAACGACATCCTTTTCAAGCTCACCCGCCCCGGCAAGGATAAACCTCGCCCTAGGGAATTTGGTGCAGACAACCGAAGCGATGTCTACAAAAAGCAGGGGTCTCTTGCCGGGAAGAAGTTGGCCCACCATTCCCACCACTGGCTCGTCGGTGGCAATGCCTAGCTCTAGCCGAAGTCGCTCCCGCTCCACTATGTTTCTGCAAAAACGATCAGTGTTTATGCCGTCAGAGACAATTGATAGTCTGTTACCAGCTATTCGGTAATCACGGGAAATCCATGTGGAGACAGCAACTACGGCGTCTGCCCAAGCGATGAACGCACCCACCCTGGAACTCTTCAGGTGTTTCCCTTGAACATGGGCTATAGCTGAAATACCTCTCATTTTCGCCACTGGAAGTACATACTGCATGGAAATGGCACTCGTAGCATGAACCAAGTCTATGCTTTCTTCCCGGACCATATTGCGTACCTGGGCGACTGATTGAAGGTAGGCACGAAGGCTCCTTCCTCCGTAAGGGAGAACCGTCGCAAGCGGAAATACCTTCGTCTTGACACCTCTTGCAGCCAGTTCCTTGGCAAGGACCTCGCTCTTACAGAGGGCCGTGGGACGGAATCGACTCCGGTCAAGAGACTCCACAATATCCAGAAGAACCCGCTCACTACCTGCGATCCAGTTGTCGCCCGAGTGGACGTAGAGGACCTGTTTTAGCTCTGTCATGCCCCCGGACTCTCCATATGCCCTGCACCTTCGCGAAATGCTCTGATCCTGTGTATCAGCGATGTGGGGAGAAAAGTCGATGCCCAATAAATGAGCCCTGACCGGGTCACCTGATACCGCAAGCTCGCACGGAAAGCCGCCCTGGCTTCTCGCAATTTCATACCGGAAAAAAGATAGTATCCCCGGGTAAAATGGATATCCCGCAGTTTCCGACGAAAAATTTGCCAATGCTGAGACGCCTGCTCGGGGCAGAGGATTCGAATACTCTCGATTGCCCGAAGACCATTGAGGTTGGAAGCAATAAAATCTCTGGAAGTATTTGAATCATGAAGCCTGCGGCAAAGCATTATTTTATCGATAAATCCCACCTTATAGCGGGCAGCAAGCTTCAACCATAGGTGAACGTCCTCGGCATGGCCCAGCGACTCATCGTAGCAGCCAACCGAAACGATGCATTCACGGCGTGTCATCTCCGTCCCGGTAAGGATCAAATCACGCATAAGCAATTTTTCAAAAAGTCCCGTAATCCCTTCCGGGTTATCAAGGGCGCTGACAAGATGACCGTACTTCCGAAAAACAGAAGGAGTAACCACTTCATCAGACCCACGGAAAAATCGGGAGTCCCCAAACGTCATCGCCAGAGTTGGCCTTTCCTCGAGAAATCGGACTTGCTGTTCCAACTTGTCTTCAGGCCACCAATCGTCGGCATCCAGCATGCAAAGGTACTTGCCGGTTGCGACGCGAATACCGGCATTACGGGCTCGGGAAGGTCCACCATTCTCCTGACGAATGCAGCGCACCGTGATCTCATCCGCCTCTTCACTCCGATCACGAAACGAGATGATCTTTCCCCAAGTATCATCTGTTGATCCGTCGTCAACAATGATGACCTCGATGGGGCGGTAAGTCTGCTTTTTTACAGATTCCAAACTTTCATCAATGAATGCTGAGGAATTGTACGCAGGGACTATGACTGTAACAAGGGGGCATTGACCGCAACTCATGATACCGTTGCCCCTCTATAGCGCTCCAGACAATCACGGAACTCTGGACGGAATCTATTTTCCCACCACCCAAGAAGAAATCCAGCATTGGTTGTGACATTTCTCGTCAAGACAATGAGAGGAATGTAAAATTCACAGAAAAAGCTATTGCACTCTCCTCTCAGTCCCCGCACCACAGGAAGAGCAGCGATCAGGTAAAGATACATAAGAACAAGGACCGCTGGAATCCACAGCAACGGGAAAAACACTCCTCCAATAATGCAGAGAATCCATGCGGCATGATACCGTATCCAGTAAAGCGACCCGCTAACGCTGCCCAAAAGGATCCGACCGTTTCCCCTGCCATACAGGAAATACATCTTTGCCAGTTTGCGTAGATTCGGCCGAGGCCTCCAGCGAACAACCGCCAGCGGCGCAGACGCAATCCGGCACCCTAACTCTTTGAACCGCAGAGCAAACAGGGTGTCCTCACCGGTGTACAACCACTCAGGATACCCTCCAGCCTGCTCCCACGCGTTCTTGCGAAAGGCGGAGGAACGACCGAAAAACAAGGAGGGTTCTTCGGCTCCAGCGTCCGACTCTCGAGGGACGGCGAGAAGAGCCGCGTAATACTCAAATCTGGTGGTCCACTCACCCCTGAACGAACCGGCCACCGCTGCGATGTCGGGATCGGTGAACCTCTTGAGTAATTCCTCCAGCCACGCACCTTCTGGTATACATCCGCCGTCTGTCACGGCGATGATGTCACTCTTCGCCTCGGCAATCCCGATGTTTCTTCCGCGAGCGATGTTGACGCCAGGGGCGCGGTGAACGCGAATTCTCGAGCCTTCACCCGCATATCGCTCCAAAAGCTTGAGTGTTCCGTCCGTTGATCCGCCGTCAACTATGACAATCTCGTCCGGCTGCCTCGACTGAGAGAGGAGGGCTTCGAGGAGAGAAGAGAGGGAGAGCTCTTCGTTGAGCACCGTCATGACCACGGAAACCTTCAAAGCGTCTCCTCCCGTTTTCTCAGATCCATCCAGCGGCTATATCTGCCACCGATCATCCCGAACGAGTGTGCGGCAGTCATTGCCTGTCGCATCGCCCCTTGCCTCCCTCCAACAAGTAAAGGTACGGCATGCATGAAATGACGAAATGCCTGGGTAACCAAAAAGGGAGGGACTCCAAGAATTTCACGACTATAGGTCGAGTCTTCCCACATTCCACTCTTCCAGCCAGAAGTATAATGAAGCTTTATGAAGTATCGCCGTGATATTCGCCACTCCTCCACATCGTGATGGACCGCCATATCGGGGCGATATCGCATTTTTATACCCCGCTTCAGGAGTTCCTCAAACATCATGACGTCCTCACCACCTCCAACAGCATATCCCTGGCGGTTATAGCGGGAATCAAAGCGAAGCCCATCAGCAAAGAGATCCATCCGATATGCAATGTTCGACGTCCATACTGGGGTCGATCCGTTGGTGATCCAAAATGGTTCTTCTCCGTAATTCACCTCTGAGAGAAACCCTAAGAGATTATCCTCAAGCCATTTTGGTCGTTCAATGGGGAAACGAACCTTAACACGCCCTCCCACAGCCTCTGCCTTTTCCTCAACAAGAGCATGGACAGCAGCTGAAAGCATGCCAGGGAAGGGAATTTCATCATCATCGATAAAAACCAGATAATCGGACCCTCTCTTTAACGTTTCCTCAATGGCCCGATTACGTGCTGGAACGATACCGGGGGTGCGTTCTGTCACGAAACGGAGAGAGGGGGACCCTCCTGAATGCTCCGATAGGACTTCCGCAGTTCCATCATTGCTGTTGTTGTCCACAAAGAGAATCTCAAAGTGGATTGGTGATTGAAGATTTTTCAACGCCTCTATCAGAGGAAGTAGACGTTGCTTACGGTTGTAAGTGCATACAGCAAAAGTTACAGTTCCCATCAAGGAGTACCCATAGTATTGGAAGCAAGGCCAGACCAGTACTGATAAACCAACTCTCGGTATTCACTCGGATCGATCTTAATATTTGATTGAATCGTCACTGCCAGCTTTTCAGCAGGAATTTCAGCATGTCCCGATCTAAATATCTCATAGCTTGTTTCATCCCAGATAAGATGGTGAAATGGAGTTTCAAGTATCTTTAGTTTTTCAGGTCGTAGTATCTCTTCGATAAATGTACCATAAATTGTGTACTCCGAGAAAACACCATGGTCATAAAGAACTCTCTGCCATTTAATACCGTGAAGATTCTCTATATATTTTCGCATCGCGAGAATCCACTCCCGGTACCAGATAGCAGGCCATCCCATGTAATGATGCTCCGTTGGTCCAGAAGGCAGTTGAAGAATCTGCCTCGCCTTTTCAAAATGTTCTCTTTGCTTTGCAGATTCGGATTGGGGAGTGATTCGCACCAGAACAGGATCGTCAATTAAATGCAAATCAACTGAAGAAAAATGGCGCATAAATACGACATCCGAATCAATTATGACGACGGCATCAGCCGTCGGGACAATCTCCGGCGCAGAAATTTTCACAACCTGCTGGGTTATCCACCCTGGACGTCCTCCCAAATGGTGAAATCGCCACTTATGTGCTTTCGGCAGGAGACGGCTCAAGATCCTATAGCCTTGCGTTGGGTAGTAATACTTCGGTACGAAATCCTCCTGAACTAGCACCTGAACGCCGCTGTCTGCGCAACGCTCAAACGAGTGGCGGTCCTCCCTGGGAACGACAACGTAATGGTTGCAGCTCTCATGGAAAAAACGCTGAATACTTTCCCGAAGCAGGAGAAATCTTTCGAGGTCTCCTGAATATGAGGGAGTCAAAAATGCATACGACGCCATGCTAACATCTCCGCTGTCAGGTACAGAAGACCCAAAATTTTTTGTTTAATTGATGGGTTGTTATCTCCATAAATAAGCTTGCAACCAAAAATAAAAACTGAGTCCATCCCGGTCACCTCTATCCGTCTCAGGCGCATAAAAGACGGCGATGCTGAAGCAAACCCTGAATCAGTGGTACATGCCGTATGAAAACCTGAGTCACCTACTGTCTCGGCAATCGAAGCACTATAACATCCATACGGGTAAGAAAAATGGCGGACTGATATTCCGGTATTTTCCTCTATATCTCTTCGAGATCCCTCAATTTCGCTGACAATTTGCCATTGATCCAGAGAAGAAAGCCTCTTATGGGTCCGAGAATGAGCCCCCAAATTCATTCCTCTATCCCTTACTTGGCGAATTTCTTCCCAATTCATCAACTCTCTGCTTCCGTGTACCCATTCAGCTCGCTTGCCTGCAAGACCACTTACAATAAAAAATGTCGCCTTAAAGCCATACTCCTCGAGGACCGGGAGAGCGTATTTCAGATTGTCGCGATAACCATCGTCGAAGGTTATGACAACCGGCTTTTCCCCTCCTGCCCGCCCCTCAGCAAGGTCGTCGAGGGTATAGGGGGAAAAACCCAGGCGCCGAAGAAAGGCAATCTGTTTCCGGAAACGGTCAACAGGTACGGAATATCTCCCTGCAGGCTCACCGGGCCCAGCGATGCTGTGGTACATGAGGATCGGCACCCGCTGGGGCAAGACGACCTCTTCCTTTCTTACCGCAGCCATGCAGCAAGCCTCTCCCTTAAGCCCTGCCGCACCACGACTACTTCAGGAATTGGCGCCGGAAGCTTCTTATCCCGATGTATCTTCTGGGCAAATGCCATCAGCGCAAGAACATCCTTTGCCTTCGCATGGTCAACGTTGACAATCCATCCTGGGGTTTTCACCGAAAAGGCCGCACCGCCAATCCGCTTGCCCAGAATCTCGGGGAGCGGAACAAAATTCTTCTTGAAGATCGTTCCGGCGTTCGGAAACCCGAGATCGTGCTGCTCGCGCACCACGGCCATTCGCTCCTCTATGTTTCTCGCTCCCACCCCTGGATCCTGCGGAGGAAGCCGGAACCGTGCACCCAGAATCACCCAGGCGGGCATCTGCTGAAAAATCGATGTGCGGTAGGAAAAACCGCAGTCGTCGCGGGTTATCGTTCTTATCTTCGATCCGTCAAAGACATCCACCGAAAGGATGTGGTCCGATATGGCCTTCGCGTATGACTCCCCCCTCCCGGCGTTCATAACCACAGCCCCGCCAATGTTTCCCGGAACCGAATAGAGGTACTCCATGCCGTGGAGGCCGTGTGAATGGCAGAAGCGGATAAAGGTCTGGAGCGGCACACTGGAACCCGCCGTGACGGTTTCACCATCGTAGTCAAGTTCATTGCACGCAGCGGTGTTTCTGATCACGACCCCTCTGAAACCGGCATCGCTGAAAAGCACATTGGAGCCACGCCCCAGGACGAAACATGGGGTCCGGTTTCTCAGGCACGTCGCTAACGTATCCAGGAGGGACGCACGATCGGGAGGAGTTACAAGCCGATCCGCTGGACCGCCGATCCGGAACGTCGTGCAGGATGATAGCGGCTCGTTTTTTATCTCACTTGGAGGCACCAGTTATAACCTCCCTGACTTTCCCGGTGAACTCTTCAGACCTTCTGCGGAACATCACAACCGTCTGTGCTACTGCCTCCCGCGGCCACTCTCCAGCAGTGATAAGCTGCACCGGACGCTCCAGATCCAGCTTTCCGTTCTCGGCCGGCGACGCATAAAAGTGACCGACATTGAACCGACGCAGCAAATCCTTGAGCTTCGTGTCATCGTCGAGAGGGTTTCCGTAGAAATCAACGGCAACAAACGGGGTTCCCGACAGAAGGCACGAGATGCACGCATGCATCCGTTGAAGAATGCAGAAGTCCATCATGCCGAGAGCAACGGACCACTCCAGCGGCGTCAGGCCTAAATCGTGGAGAGGCACGTCAGCCTCTTTGTTGGCAAGGGTAAAGGATACAACCTGCCACCCCTTCTCACGCAGCTGCCTGAGCACTGCATTCCCTGGCGGTGAATCCATGAGAACTACTCCCACCCGTGGCCTTGAAAAATCTACACCGGCCTGCTCCAAACGACGCCGAAGGGCTTCACGGTCCACAAGTGACTGGAAGTCATAGGAAAAGGTAGGATCGGGCACCCACTCTCCCTTTTCCCTGAGTTGTGGATCGAGCCATTCCAGAAAACGCAGCGTGCGTTCGTCACGGATTCCAAGGAGAGAGTATCCTGAAAGGATCTCCCTCATCTGCTCCCGATGTCTGGACGGAATCGTCCGCCAGTCAGTGGAACCGACCGATGCGGCATAGGCAATCCGTGGGATGCCAAGGGAGCCATCGGCCCAGTAGGCATTGGGAAAGGCAGGGCACCAGGGGTCGGACTGCTCCGCCACAAGACCCAGAAACTTTCTGCTGTATTTCACCTTCCACAGTTCATCGCTGCCCGTGACCACTGCAGAACAGTTAGTACGGACATAGGAAAAAGAACGAAGGTGCCCATCGTCCACAAACTTATCCGAACTGAGGGGAAGTGTTTCATCAAGAAACGTCTCCAGAGTCCTGGTCCGATCACTTGTGGGGGGGCCATAGACGGCAACCTTGGCAGGATATCGCTGGTCAACAATTTCGACGCTTGCTCCGGGGACAGACTTCTCCAGATTTCGTGCAAGGGAAAATGCCTGGAGCATTGCACCTTCATTGTATCCGTGGTGAAGGGTCAATATCCCGATTCGTCCTGCTGCCCGACCGTTTACAGGTACCATATTCTCCTCTCAATCGACCCCAGCACACGCCCCGTCTTTGCTGACAGTTCAGCCAGAACCAGGAACCATTGCTCACGGACATCATCACGGTTCTTGTTCAACACCATGGCTAACGCTGTCCGAAGAGCCCGTTTCAGCAGCGCACGATACTCCCAGTACGTCTCTTTCTTCCCCTTTACCGGCATATAACTCCGGTACTTGACAAAGAGCGCCACTGAGCCGTATGCGTGACGCATCCGCTGTTTGAAGAAACCGCGAGACTCCTTTGGGTATGGATGGTAAACAATGGCTGTTTCCGCAAATTCAAGTCTCTTGTCCGTTTCAAGAAGCATTCGCCATGTAAGGTCTGCATCCTGACCGCTCAGCAGCCCCTCATCGAACAATCCGATCATATCGATGACGGACTTTCGATAGGCGGCGTTACCTGTCTGCGCAAAGGGCCGGAAGGGATGGGAAAGGGTAGTCTTCTGCGAGAAGTAGCCAATTTTTGACAAATACCGGTGGAGTTCGGTCTCTATATCGGTGGGAAGGATTTCCCCTGCGACACACCCGACGTCAGGCTCACTGAACGGAATCAGCAGTTCCCGCAACCACGAACTCTGGGGGGCACAGTCGGCATCAAGAAAGACAAGAATCTCTCCCGAAGCGGACCGGATCCCGGCGTTTCTGGCTTGGGCCCTCCCCTGCCTGGGCTCTTCGAGAACCGTCACCGGAAAACGACGTGCCTCCTCACCTGTGCCATCAGTCGAGCCGTTATCGACTACGATGACCTCATATGGTCCGGCAAAGTCCTGCGCGAGAACCGCTGTAAGGGTTCTGGCGATCCGGCGGCCTTCGTTCTTTGCCGGAATAATGACAGAAACCATGCCGGTGTTAACGTGGTCAGCCATTAACATACGAAAGATTCCAATGCCGGTTGGAGATGCGCAATGCCAGTCACACGCGGGTCTTCAAGAATAATCAGCTGAGATAGATCGAGACCACAGACATACTCGTACTGATGATATTTGAGCAGGGATGTAGCTATTGTGTAGGTGCCAGGCGCCAGATTGAGGGTGATGCCGATATCAAAACTAACAACCTGCCCCTCATGGGCGGTTATCGGATTGGCGCCAAGCCTGCGGGAATTGGTACCGAAAATCATGGTGCCATCGCCAGCTTTCACCATCAAAGTTGCAAGCACATCCTCCACCAATTTTTTGAACCGGATTTTGACCGAAACCCGTACCCGTGCACCGGACGGGAAAATGATCCCTTCATCACCAGTTTCAGAAGTTACGGATATCTTCTCAAGCTCCACGACAGCAGCAGCCTGGTCTGCCTTTTCATGCTCGGTTATCTTAAGATATCGCTGAACCATGCTGCTCGGATCACCGATAGCCTTTACTTTGCCCTTGTCGAGAAGGAGAATGCGATCACAGAGGGTCGCAACCGCGTTCATGTTATGGGAAACAAAGACAGTGGTCACGGAAGCCCTGTTGCGAATATCCATCATTTTGTCGAAGCATTTTTTCTGAAACCCCACATCACCCACGCTCAGTACTTCGTCCACCAGAAGCACCTCTGGATCGGTATGAACCGCAACGGAAAAGCCGAGACGGGCATACATCCCCGAGGAGTACCACTTTACCGGTGTATCCATGAAATCATGAAGTTCCGCAAAATCGACGATACTGTCATATTTTGCCTGGATTTCCTCCCGCGTCATGCCAAGAATGGAACCGTTCAAATAGACGTTTTCCTTCCCGGTCAGGTCCGGGCTGAATCCTGCCCCCAGCTCGATGAGGGCCCCAAGGCGGCCCGCCACCCGAATCTGCCCCTCATCGGGACGAAGAATACGGGATAGGAGCTTAAGAGTCGTACTCTTGCCGCTTCCATTGGGCCCGATGATTCCCAGAACCTCACCCGGTTGAACTTCAAAACTTACCCCACGAAGTGCCCAGAAAGCGTTCGCATCTTGAGCCTTATCATGGCCGCGACCGGAAAAAATACGCCGCATCCTCTGGGCCACGGCATCACGCAGCGAATCGGCGTAGTACCCCCGGCTGAAACGTTTGCTCACATTATCGAACGTAATGACTGGACTTGACATCAGGCCTTCTCCGCAAAACGATACTGCATCCGGCGGAATATGCTCCACCCGACGATGAAAACCACGAGACTGATGAACGCAGCAAACCCAAATGAGAATGGATCAGGGAGCTTGCCCCGAAGGAGAACATCACGATACGCATCGAGAATGGGAGTAATGGGGTTGAGCGAAAGAATCAACTGCATTGTGGGGTCTTCAGTTTTCATCGGATAGACAACCGAAGAGGCAAACATCCAGAGGGTAATGCCGATACTATACACATACCGGACGTCGCTGAAGAAGACGTTCCCCATTGCCAGGAGGAAACCGATGCCCATGGTAAAAAGAAGCTGCACAGCCAGGACCACCGGGAAGAAGAGGACGGTCCAGGACACGGTGATGTTTGCGCCCGTAACAGAGAAGAAGATCATCATTCCCACAAGAATGATCCCACCCACGGCAAAATCGACAAGCGCGGCAATAATGGACGATAGGGGGAAGACCTCAGCCGGAAAGTAGATTTTCGTCACCAGGGAACGGTTGGCGATGAGGCTGTTGGTTGCGCCGGTCGTTGAGGAAGCGAAAAGCTGCCACGGAAGAATCCCGCAATAGGCGAATATCGGATAGGGGATGTCGGTCTTCAAGGGGACAACCTGGGAGAAGACGAACGAGAACAGGAGCATGGTCGCAAGGGGGACCGCCAGAGCCCACACGACTCCCAACAGCGATTGCTTGTAGCGGACGCGGATGTCACGCCATGCCAGCGACCAGAGGAGCGTTCGGTACTTCAAAACCTCCTTCAACCTTTCGGCCGCTGTTTCTTTTGTCCCTGAGATATACAGGGTTCCGGTTTCCGACGCCATAACTGCTTCCTTTCTCAATCCTGGCAGCTTCGCGGATAAATGCTCTCGTCCGCTTCCTTGCTTCTTACCTGTTTATTGATTATTGATGATCCGCACAATTAGCTTTACATTTCTTCTCTATTCGACTGTTATCAGCAAAACATCACTGGAAAAAGCTCTGAAAATTTCATCGGCCCTCATCGGCTTCCGCACCACCAGACTCCCCTTCTGAAGCGCATCACCAGGCATGGGAATGGAGGTACCGATCTTGACCCCAAAGGCAATCCCTTCGATCTGCTGTTGCCGAACCACTGAAACCGCAACCCCGATCACCTCGCCACGGGCATTCAGAATCGGGCCGCCGCTGTTACCTGGGTTGATGGATGCGGTTATCCTGAACTGATTCTCGGCGTTTCGAGGGCCAACCGATGCGCTCACCTGCCCCGAAACGATGCCGGGCCGGTTGCCGAGGACTGCCCCAAGGGGGTAGCCAATCACATGGATATCCTCACCCGGCGCAACCGGAACCCCTTGCAGTATTCGCAATCCCCTCCCCGGTAAAGGGTTGAACCCTCTCAGCTCAAGGAGGGCCAGGTCGTTGGCAGGGTCGCTTGCAATGACGTGCGCCTCAAATCGTTTCCCATCGGGGAAACGAACCGAAGTCTTCTTTGCTTGCTTGACCACATGATGGGCAGTGAGAACCCTGTTGCTCTCCCACAAAAGGAATCCGCTTCCCGAAGACCGCATGAGGTCGTCAATGGCAGCCGTCTGCGCCTCCTTGCGAAGGAACGAACGGATTTTACTCCCCCGAGCTTTCACGCCAGGCGGTATGTCGTCATAGGCCGTGAACTGATTGGGATTGGACAGTGCGACACGTGTCGGAAACCAACGATCCCAGAAAAGGAGCTTGTGCGTCGTTCTGCCGGAATAGGTCCCTTGGGCAGCCATGGGCGACAGGTAGAACCAGGGATCCTCCTGCGAGTAACCGAATTCATAATCACTGCCGTTAAGAATGACCCCCTTGAGCTTTTCCCGTCCGGAATCATCGTTAAGATAAATGGCAAGGAGGATCTCTTTCCCCAACTCGCTTCCCTGCCAGATGCCGATAAGCGGATCCTTGGCCGCCTGGTCACGGGTAATCTTCAGGTACTTGTCATAGAGGGGGGCACCACTTCCCAACGTGCCCAACGAAGACGAGCAGGCTGACATGAGCAGCAAGAGCGAAAGCAGGGGCGCCGTGCAGATGATCGACTTTATGAACCTCTTCCCAAGCACCATCAGTTTCCTTTTCAGCGGTCAGCGAACAGCACAGCCTATACCCCGTACTTTATGGAATACTTCCTGATTCTTTCAACACTGTAGAAAAGCAGTGGAGCGCTCTGCAGGGTTTCCCCATATATTGCCACGACATTTTCATCCGATTCGGCGTATTTGCCCTAATCTCAGCATAACTTCCTGACTCCTTTTGCAAGAATCATCCGGGCAAAAGCCGAGGGTTGGCTCTTGCGTGTCAAGACGAAATCAATCTTCTGCTCGTCGATCAAGCTGAAGATTTTGTCCTCGATGTGGGCAAGCAGGCTTGACGAAATGACCTCCGATGCGATCAGAATATCAATGTCACCACCTCGCTTGGAATCATCAAGACGCGAGCCGAACAGATAAATTTCCGACTTACGGTCAAACCGTGCAATCGAATTGACAATTGCGTCAAGTTCTTCCTGTTCAATCCGCATGGGTTCTCCGTTGGTGGTGGTCAGTGTTCGCTGTACGCATATTCCACAATTCCATCATCAATAGGTTCCAGATAATATCGCCATAGAAAGAAGCACCAGTCTCTCCGTGAATCCGAAAAATATCCTCAAGGAAGCCATCGCGCAGCCAAGGACGAATAGAGCATGACGGTCCAAGCAGTGCGTCCCTGACAAATTCTGAAATATTCCCCTTGGTCCTTACCCAAACGCCAATGGGGAGCCCAAAGCCGTGTTTCTGCTTGGCGATAACCTCAGGGGGAAGAAACCCCTTAAGAGATTCCTTGAAGATGTAACGGAGATAGGTGCCCCGCACCTTGAGATCGGAGGGCATCCGCCCGGCCAGATCCACGAGCCGGTGGTCGAGGAACGGGTAGGCTACCCTCATGCCGGCCTTGGCGGTCATGCCGTTGACCTTGCGCAGGTCGTTGTCGGTAACGGTATGCTTCATATCGAGGTAGAGGAGCCGATTGAGTTCGTCGTCGGTGCCGGCTGCGTTCCAGAGTTCACGGGCCCAGGCGTTGGTGTCGTGGCCTCCCAGTTGCCTGACGAAGTCCGGGGAGAAGATGGCATCGACCCCCAGAGCCGCCACGGGGTTGTACGAGTAGAAGCGGTCGGGCTGGGGAATGTTGGCGCGGCTGACGTACTTCTTCCCCTTGCCGATGACGGGGTGCACCACCGGGGCGAGGGCCACCAGCGGTTCAATGAACCCCTTGCGGAGCAGCTTCGGCACCTGGTGGTAGGCGCTGAAGACCCGGCCGGCGGCGTAGCGCTCGTTGCCACCAAAGATTTCATCGCCGCCGTCGCCGGCGAGCATGGTGTCGACCCCGTGGTCCCGGGCGAAGCGGGCGCAGAAGTAAGAGGGGATGGCCGAGGCGTTGCCAAAGGGCTCGTCGTAGACATCGAGGAGCGCATCGATGGCGGCAAGGACGTCGTTCGGGGTAACCATGTATTCGTGGTGCTCGGCACCGAAGTGCCGGGCGGCGATGCGGGCGTAGTCGAGCTCGTTGTAGCCCGGCTCGTCGAAGCCGATGGAGAAGCTCTTGACGCTGCCGGCGAGTTTCTTGACCATGCCGGTGACGGTGCTGGAATCGGTGCCGCCGGAAAGGAACGTCCCCACTTGGCGACCGGCGGCCGCCTCGGTGTCGAGGATGACGCGGACCGCCTCTTCGATGGCGGAGGGGACCAGGGCGCGGTAGCGCTCTTCCCCGGCATTCTCGACGGTGTAGTCGAGGTCGTAGTAGCAGGTGAGCCGGGGTGCGGGGTTGGCACCGGAGATGGTCATGACGTGGCCGGGCGGCAGCATCCGCAGATTGCGGTAAACGGTGCGGGGGCCCGGTATCGCCGAGAAGTTGAGGTAGTCCACCAGGGCGCCGGGATCGATGCCGCCGGGGTCGACACTCGGGAGTGCCAAGATATCGCGGATACGCGGCGCACAGATCACCCGGCCGCCGTTGGCCAGATAGACCACGGGGTTGATGCCGTAGCGGTCGGTAGCAACGTGGGCCGTATTCTGGCGCTTATCGACAATACAGACGGCACAGGGGCCATTGAGGCGTGTGAAGAGATCGAGCCCGTGGCGCTCGTAGAGGGCGGCGATGAGACGGGCGGTGTTGTCCGGCTCAAGCGAAAGTTCCCGGGCCAGGTCGCGGGCATTGTAAATGGTACCGTCGAAGGCCACCGAGACGGTTTCTCCATCGTACTCCTCCCCTCCCCCGATCATCGCCCAAGGCAAGGGAGAAAACGATGAAAGGGAAGCGAACGTGGTTCCATCATTAGTATTGGCTAGTAATGCGTACATTTCGATTATCAGACCTCAGCCTTCATTATAGGCCCTTCAGCTACTAAAAGCTGATCAAGCAACCCGAGGTTCCGTCCCCAGTCATGGTGCGTGGTAACGAAGTCCCGTGCTTCGGGAATCATGCCGTTACGCCTCTGTTCGTCGCGGAGACATTCAACAACGGCCCGGGCAAAGGCAGTCGGCTCGCTCTCCACCCGGATGCTTCCATTGTGGCCAGTGACCCCCTGTACCGCCTCTGGCCGGGCCACGACAGGAACGCCGGCGGCCATGGCTTCAAGGACTTTGTTCTGGATTCCCCGGGCAATCCTGAACGGGGCGACGAATACTCCTGCCTCGGCAAGATAGGGGCGGATATCGGGGACAAAGCCGGTAACGTCGATGTTCTCCCCCCGTCCGGCAAGGGCCGTGACCCGTGGGCCAGGCTTTGAACCCGCAATCACAAACCGGGCATTGGGGAGCTCACTTCTGACCAGCGGCCAGATGTCGTCGGCAAAGTGCACGACAGCATCCTCGTTGGGATAGTAGTCCATGGCACCCATGAAAAGGATGGTTTTGTCGGTTGAGCCGATTGCACCGATTTTTCCGAAATAGTCGGTATCGACGCCGTTCGGGATAGCCATGGTCCGGGCTTGGGGACAGAAGGAGTGGAACAACTCCACCTCCTTGTCCGAGACGAACACGCTCCAGTCGAACGCCTCCCCTACACGCTTCTCGTACTCCTCCAGCCGTCGCCATTCCCGCCGGTAGACCGCGCCATGGGGGAAACCGGTGAACCCGGCGTACATGCGCCACTTGTCGGAATCGACATCAACGAAATCCATGACGAGCCTGGCGCTGCCGCACCGGCTGCCGTCGTAGTGCCGGCTCCGGAAGACGTACTCCGCCATGGGCGAGGAGAAACAGAAGATAGCATCAATGGCCGCATCGTCAAGGAGCCGGTCGATCTGCTCCTGAAGCCGGGCCGAGTAAAAGTAAGGCACACTCAAGGCGGTGTTGGTCATCAGATACGGCAACGACTTGATCTTCTGCCATGTGGGGCTGATGACGTCGTAGCGATAGTCGATGCAGTAATCCTTAAGCCCCGCAACGTGCTCCAGATCCCGCTCATCGTCCACAAGGAAGGCTAGATGAAGGTTGTGCTCCCGCGCAAGGTATTTGATCTCGTGGAAGGAACGGATCTTGTCACCTTTGTTGGGAGGATACGGAATCCTATGTGAGAGGAACAGAATATTCAAGGAATACCCCGCACAAGCTTCGGCCCCAGCCAGTTGGCCACGGGGAGCGGCAGTTTCTTCCACGCCCGGATCATGAGCTCGTACTTGGGATTGACAGGGCTCACGTTCGGCATTTCCGTCGCCTTCACCAGATGACACCGGTAATCGAGTTGTTCTGGTTCGAAGCCCCAGTGCTTCTTGAACTTGTAGGAGCCGGTGTCGCGCTTGCTGCGGCCAAAGTCGAAGACCTTGTAACCATGCTCGCAGCCGTAGCGCATGAGCTCCCAGTACATGAAATCGTTGACGGCGTAGTCGAAATATTCGCGCAGGCCCCCGCCGTAATAGGGAAGGAGCGTGCCGCCGTAGACGAAGGTGAGGACCCCGGCGGCAATGGCGCCGTCTTTCCAGACGCTGAGGATGAAGGTGTCGGGGAATGCCTCCATGAGGTGCCTGAAGAAGGCGAGCGGATAGACAGGGCTCCCCAGGTCGCGGACGTTGCGGGCATAGACTCCGTGGAACATCTCCAGGTCTTTGATGCCGCCGACGCGGGAGATGAGCCCCACGTTCTGCCCCTTGCGCACCATGGCCCGCTGCTTGCGCGGAATGGCGTTCATGTTGTCGGTCACCGTCGCGAGGATCTCCCTGCGGAAAGTGACGTAGAGATCCTTGGCGAACCAGTTGGGCCGCTGCGGTTGTTCGGCCCCCTCGCTTGGACAGTTCCTGACCTCCAGGTAATCGACTCCCAGCTGCGCCGCACATTCCTCCGAACCGGCGAGAAGAGCATCGTGTGCCGACGGATCGGCGGCAAGAATTCCGCCGTAGACCCCATAGGGGACAGAGACGAGGCTGTGGCCAAAGAACCGTGACTTCACCTCGATGAGGGGAAGAATACCGCGCAGTTCATCCCCTTCGAAGGCCATGAGGTAATGGGAGCGATGGCCAAACGCCCGCTCCACCGCCTCCTTCCAGCCGGTGAGGTGAAAGAGGGAGCCGTCGGCGGAGGTTCTGACGAAGTCGTCCCACTGTTTTTTGTATCTGTCGGTGTAAGGTGTTATTTCCATGGTAAGAACCGTTCTTCCTTCAACCTAACGCTTCAGCTGCAAATCCTGTTCACAATGAAATCGACGATCCGTTCCGCCGCATGCCCATCCCAGAGAGGAGGAATGGATCCACCGGCAGTAAAGCCGTTGAGCCGCTTTTTACCTTCCTCGACAATCCGCTTGCCGTCGGCCCCCACCAGAATATTGGTGCCGCAGGTGACGGTGACGGGCCGCTCGGTATTTTCCCGCATGGTTATGCAGGGGACGCCGAGGACAGTGGTTTCTTCCTGGATACCGCCCGAGTCGGTGAGGACCAGCCGCGCCTGGCTGGTGAGGCGGAGAAAATCGAGATATCCCAGGGGTTCGGTAAAGATGAAACCGTTTATGAGGTGGCCGAGTCCGAACTCGTCGATCCGCTTCCGGGTACGCGGATGGATCGGGAAGACGAGGGGAATCTCCCGGGCAATCTCATGGAGGGCCTCCATGATGACGGTGAGGTTTTCCCGGTTGTCGACGTTCGACGGACGGTGGAGCGTTACGACGCCGTACCCCTTGGGAGCGACCCCGAGGGTTTCGAGAATGGGGGATTCTGATGCTCGTTCGACATGTTTGACCAGGGTGTCGATCATGGTGTTGCCGACGAAGAAGACCTTCTCGGCCGCTACCCCTTCACGCTTCAGGTTCTCGTTAGCGCTATCCTCGGTGGTGAAGTGCCAGTCGGCGATGGCGTCGGTCAGGAGCCGGTT
Organism: Geobacter sp.; assembly: GCF_030834625.1. NCBI lineage: Bacteria > Pseudomonadati > Thermodesulfobacteriota > Desulfuromonadia > Geobacterales > Geobacteraceae > Geobacter > Geobacter sp. Next base: position 22,823 of record NZ_JAUQXO010000085.1, on the reverse strand, counting down.
GATCTCCTCGGGCATGGTCCGGTCGAAACTCCGCAGCCCCGACTCCACATGGGCGACGGGGATGCCCAGCTTTGCGGCGGTTATGGTGGCGGCCATGGTGGAGGTGACGTCGCCGACGACGATCATGAGGTCGGGCCGCTCCTCCAAGAGTACTGGCTCGAGCCGCTTCATGATCTCGGCGGTCTGCTCGGCCTGGCTGCCGGAACCGACCCCCAGGTCGCGGTCGGGCCGGGGGATGCCGAGCTCATCGAAGAAGAGCTTCGACATCCGGTGATCATAATGCTGCCCCGTGTGAACGAGGACGTGCGGAATCCCCCGCGCCGCGAACTGCTCGCAGAGGGGGGCAATTTTCATGAAATTCGGCCTCGCGCCGACAATACTCAGAATTTTCATTTAACGATCACCTCGGTAGTCATGCCTATCTCGCTACTCGCTCCCTTTCTCCATTCCCCTGTCCCCATAACTTGCCCCATGGGAGCGAAGGAGAGCGCGCCGAGAAGGTGCCGCAGTTTGCCTTCGGTCCGATGGAGGTTCAAGTAGTGCCTGAAGCGCGATTTGAAACCGGCTCGGATCCTCGGCTGATCGGGGTCAAGCTCCCAGGGGTGGAAGTAGAGGACCGCAGGTTGTTGCTCGTTGAGGTTGACTGCCTCAATTCCACGCCTGACGAGAGCAGCCGGCAGGAGTCTAAGGTAACCTCCACCGGCAATGGGAAGCCGCAGTTCCCGGCCAGCGCCGCGCAGATTCAGGGTTGTGAGAGGAAATTCCCTCAGGCTGCCGGCGGCACATGCGATGTCGTGGGGAAAGCGCCGGGCGTCGGGTATGCCGTAGGTGTCGTGGACGACAGGAAAGATGCTCGAATCGTAGGAGAAGCCTTCTTCCACCAGGATGTCGAGGGCCCAGAGGGAGCGCCCCGTGATGGAGTAGCTGGGGGCCCGGTAACCGTGGACCGCCGCTCCGGTTATCCCTTCGATGATCCCCTTGGCCCGCCGGATGTCTTCCCGGAATCGGTCGGGACCGATCTCGTAGACCAGTTGGTGACCGTAACCGTGACACGCCACCTCATGCCCCCGCCGGGCGATCTCGGTGACGAGCCCCGGTGCCCGCTCGGCCACCCAGCCGAGGATGAAGAAGGTTCCCTTAACCGAGAACTCATCGAAGAGATCGAGCGCCTTGAGGGTGTTCTCGACGACCCGGAGAGTGAAGCGGTCCCAGTCGTGGTGCTTGACAACCCGTGCGAAGGCGTTTACCTGGAAGTAATCCTCCACATCAACTGTCAGGGCGTTGGCGATCAGCTTGACATCCACCCCAGCATACCTTTGCGCTTTTTATCGGGTTCGATGTCTACCCTTTTCTCCAGGAGCGCGGTCTTATCCTTAAGGGTCTTCACCTCGCGAAGGATACTGCCGACGCTGCTGTCAATCACTGTCAGGCGCGCATCGATGCCACCGGCGATCTCGCCCATGTGCTTTTCGATGCTGATCAGTTTGTCGATGAAGTCCCCCGCACCGCCATGGACAATGACAGACAAAGCCTCCTCCACGCGGTCGAGCCGCTCGGCAACCTTGGGCGACAGGGCACGGGAAGAGGAAATTTCTTCGACATCTTCGTCTCCCCAGTAATTGGCATCCTCTTCCAGTTCTCCCACCACTTCCCTGACCAGGTCGACTGAGATCTCGCGGGTCTGCTCGGCAAAGGCGGAAATCATGAGGAAATCACCGATAATGTTGATGAGCCGTGGAATCCCCCGGCTGAATTGGTAGATAATCTCGATGGTCTCGGGGGGAAGTTCGACGGCGTCACGGTTGCCGGCTACTTCGAGCCGGTGATGGATGTAGTTGCCCGTCTCATCGAGGCAGAGGGGCTTCAAGTGGCAGGATATGCCGATCCGTTGCCGCAGCTGCTTGAGCTCGGGCTGGTGTAGGGCCTTGCGGAGCTCTGGCTGCCCCACGAGGATGATCTGCAGAAGCTTGGAGCGGTCGGTCTCCAGGTTCGACAGGAGCCGTACCTCCTCCAGCAGATCAGGAGAGAGATTCTGGGCCTCGTCGACGATGAGGATCGGCTGGTTGCCCCGGGCGTACTGGTCGATCAGGAACTCATTGAGCTCCCGCAGAAGCGTCAGTCGGTCCTTGCCCGAGACCTCAAGGCCGAAGTCTTCGTTGACCATGGCGATGAGCTGCTCCGACGTAACGCGCGTGTTGAACACCTTGGAGAGGACGACCCTGTCCCCGAGGCCCTTGATGAGGTTGCGCAGGATCGTTGTCTTGCCGGAACCGATCTCGCCGGTGAGCAGGATGAAGCCGACCCGCTCCTTGATCCCGTAGTCCAGGTAGGTGATCGCCTTCTTGTGGGACTTGCTCAGGAAGAGGAACTCGGGGTTCGGGACCAGTTCAAAGGGCTTGGTAGTGAGATTGAAGAATTCTTCGTACATAGTGTCTCTCAGAAGGTATATCTCGCCTGAACAAAGGCGATGTTGTTGTAGTAGTCGTTTTCGTCCACATTGGAATCTTCACGGTTGAATGTGTACCCGACGCCAACGGTGGCCTTCGGGATGATCTGATAGTCGAAACCGGTCCGGAAACCGTAACGATTGATCTTTTCGCCGTCGGGCTCGAAGGTGCGGTATGAGTAAGTGCCATCGACCCTGAGGGTGATCGCCCCAGTCAACGGAATGCCGAGACTCAGAGTTCCTCCCGTAGCCTTATCTTCACGGTCTTCTTCAACATATTTGCCCCTCGTGTGAAATACCGAAAGAGTTATGGGAATTTTGGCATCGTAGCTGATGGCACCGATAGCCGACCTGTTTTTAACCGCCCCCTCGCTGACCGAGTCCTGGAACGATTGTGAATACCCGCCACTCAGGCTGAGACGATCACTGAGGCGGTAGGTTGTCTTGATGTCCCAGATCGCCGATGAAGAATCACTCGGCGCTATGTTTGACTCAAATGGGGGGCCAACTTGTACAAGCCCGACACCTGGAACAAATATTACTGGAATGAACAGCTCCTTAACAGGCTTGTACTTGATGGACGTATAACCTACCGAACCATTCAGTGATAGCTTACTCGTCAACTGCATCAAAGCTCCAACGGTGCCGGTCTGGCTATCATAATCAAAGGAGCCGGTTTCGCTATCGGTCTGATCACCCTCGGGGCGGTACCAGCGGTAGGAGTAACTTCCGAATATCGAAAGTCTTTCGCCGAAATATTGCGTCAGTCCTACAGTGGCAATGTGGCTTTGCGAATTGTCACCTGCGGGATCGTCGTACCAGATGTTATTGTAGGTGTAGCCGGCATTGAGGAAAAGGGTCGCGGTTATCGGGTACTGGAGATAGGGGTTCACGGTGAAACGGTTCGTGTTGGTCATGTTGACGAGATAGTTTTCATAGGCGACCTGGTCCCGTTCGTCAATGGGGACCCGTTCAAACACATCTGACACCTTAAGGAAAAGACGCTCCGGCAGAAGCGTGAACGTTGAATCGACTTTCGCCCTTTGGGCACCGGTGATGTCGGTTTCGTTTCGATCGGAATTCTTCAGATAAAATCTGAAGCCGAGCCCGTAATCGGCGGAAAGCTCAACGAAGCTCGTCTTCCAGCTTATGCCGAGAGAAGGATTGATTATGGTGATAAAATCGTCGACCCGGTCATCCCGCTCCAGATCGATATTGTCGTTGTACTCCTCGCGAATCAAGAGACTCGGCGTTAGATTGAACTCCGCCGCAGCGTGGGAGGCCCATGCGCAGACCAGGAGGAGAGAGGTCGTGGCGGCGTGGATGCAGGCTCTCATGCAGACCCCTGCCCGGCGTAGTCAGAATAGTTTTTGTAGGAGTAATAGTGGTAGCTGCTGTAGCGGTTCACCTCAACGTCGTTGTAGACCACCCCGAGGATATTAGACCCCTTGAGCATGCCGACGGCCTCTTTAAGGTGGGCAATCGGCACCTGTCCCTCGCGCACAACGAAGATCACGCCGTCAACCTCTGAAGCGATGGAGTATGCCTCGGCAAAATGGAGCACCGGCGGCGTGTCGATAATGACGTAGCGGTCGGGGTAACGGTGCTTGAGTTCCTGGATGAATTCCTTCATCCGGCTTGACGCAATGAGCTCCACCGGATTCTGCACGGGACGGCCGGCCGGAAGGATGGAAAGCCGGCCGATGCCGGTCTTGACGAGGACCGATCCCACGTCAACGCCGTTCATGAGGCAGTCGGAAAGGCCCTGTTCGTTGGGAATCCCCAGATATGTGTGGGTGGAGGGGCGCCGCAGATCGGCATCGACCAGGAGAACGGTGTGGTCATACTCCTGAGCCAGGGCGAGGGCAATATTAAGAGAGGTGATGCTCTTACCCTCACCCTTCAGGGTACTGGTAACCATAATGGTATTGAGGAACCGCTCTCCCGTTGTCAGCTTGATTATGACAGACTTGAGCTTTTTGTACTCTTCGGCTACCGGCGACTGGGGCTGGGTGACCGACACCAGGTAGGGGCTTACCAAGTCTAGACGCTGTTCAGTCTTGTAGGGTCCCAGTTCAGCCCCGGCGAGGGGTGGTGCTGGAGTTGCCGGCGAAACGGGGCGCTTGACCTCGGTCGGGGCGGCCATGGTGCCCCCCCCCTGCTGGCGAAGCCTGGTTGCCTTTTCGAGAATTTCTTCGATCTTGCTCACGGTATGCTCCTGGCGTTCGAGTGACTATTATAAAGTGAAGCCGAATTGGTTGATCAACGATTCGAGAAGGGTGAAACCCATCACCTCGTGAATCAAGGCGCTCACAATGATAAGCATGTAGCTTCCGGCAATGATGTAGACGAGTCGGTCGCGCTTCTTGATTCGCTCTTCTTCGGCGGCGTTGAAGATACGGGGGATAACGGCGATGACCTCGAGCCCCATTTGCTTGATGGTAGCACTCTCCCTGACCGAGGTGTCGATGGTTTCCCGCAGGAAAACAATCCCTGCAGCGCCTGCAAACCCGGCGAGAATTCCCAGGAGTATAAGCCGTACCCGGTTGGGACTCACCGGCTTGGTCGGGACAACGGCTGGGTCGACGATCCTGAAGTTCGTCGCCTTGTCCTCAACCTCCATCTGCTTGGAGACCTCGGACTGCCCCTGTCGGGCAAGTAGTTGCTCATAGATGGTCCGGTGGGCGTCGCGTTCCTTCTCCAACTCGGCCAGCTTCAATTTTTCGGTAGGGATGTTGCGTAGCTCCCCCTCTTTCCGCCCTATGACGGAGCCGAGCTGCCTCAGCTTGGCGTCTATGGCACTAAGCTCCGATTCGGCCATTGAGAGACGCTGTTTGAGATCCTGATGGATCGGGTTCAGGGTACTCATCTCGCTCTCGGTGGTACCTTTGTCCATGACATCCAATGATTTGGGTTGAGTCTTAAGCCCCTCTATCTCAGCCTTGAGCTTAATGATCTCTGGGTAGTTCTCCGTATAGCTCGAGAGAAGCTGCTTGATGCGGTTCTCGCGCATGGTGATCTGCGCATCGCTAGAGCCTCCCCCCTTCCTGGTGTTAAGCACCGCCACCGTGAAGGGCTCCTCGCCCGTGAGCTGCTGTTTGATGCTGTTGCGGGTGGCCACCAACTCGTTACGCCGGATCCGCATGGTATCCATCTCGGTCTGATAGGCCTTTATGTCGCTGATCAGAGCCCGGTCGTCCACTGACATGTAGACCCCTTTACTCTGACGGTACTTGATGATCGCCTCTTCAGCCTGGTCAACCTTGTCCTTGTAGAGCTTGACCTGCTCGGTGATGAACCGGTTGGCGCCATAGGCATCTTCACGTTTGGATGAGGCGTTTGATTCCACATATGATCGAACGAGCGCGTTCACATACTCCATTGCCCGTTGGGGATCCTTGTCCGTGTAGGAAACAAAAAAGAGATCGCTCCCCTTGATGTTGATGTCGGTCTTCCCCTGGAATCCTGCAACCATCTCTTCGAGGGCCTTATCATTTTTCACTGTTACATCGTAATCGAGCTTTTTCAGCACATTGAGAACATTTTCCCTGCTCAGCATGGCGTAGCGCAACACCCGTATCTTGTCATCAATCGACGGCGTGATCGTGAGCCCCTTCACCATGTCCTTGATGACGCTCCGCTCGATGAAGACCGTGCTCTTGGCCTCGTACTGCTTGGGGAGGAAGAAGCTCCCCCAGACCACCACCGACATAATAAGGAGCGCAGAGGCGATGAAGAGGTAGCGCCGCTTGACCAGCATCTTGTAATACTTCTGGAATTCGTTTGAATGCAGTTCCATGACCGTTCAGACCCTTTGTTAGAAAATGCCTTCCTTGACGATGATGAAATCGCCCGGCATGAGGTAGATATTCTGGGAGAGGTCACCGTCTTTCATCAGGTCTTTAACCCTCACGGTGACGGTAGCCGACCCCTTACGCTGCACCAGCACCGAATTCTCGCTGGCGAACTTGGTCATTCCGCCTGCTTCGAGGATAGCGTCGAGAATCTTGTACCCCTCGCGGTGATAAGTGAATTTGGGCGCGTTGACCGCCCCCATGATATAGATTTTGTTGGCTTCGATATCCGGTACGTAGATAATGTCCTCCGCCTTCAGCAGCGGGTCGTTGGAAAGGTCACCCTTGATGAGGAGATCGTAGAAGTTGACGTCGAGTTTCTTACCGTCACGCATGATGTAGGCGCGGTTCAGGTCGGCACCCTTATAGCTGCCAAACCTGGCCATGAACTTCAAAAGGGTGGTTCTACCGATCAGGACGTTGATCCCCGGCGGGACCCCGCCTCCGATGACGTAGACCTTGTTGTTGGTGATGCCCGACACGGTAACGGTAACGATGGGAGCCTTTACTACTTCCTTGAGCTTCTCAGTCAGTTTCTCCGCGAGCTTCATGGGAGTGTAGCCCGATGCCGTTATATCGCCAATAGCCGGGAGGGTAATTTTGCCATCGGGCCTCACCGCAACGCCTACACTCAGTTCAGGAACCCCCCATACTGAGATCATGAGACCGTCACCGTCGCCGATGACGTATTCCTGCTCTTGAGCATTGTCGACCTTCCCGTTCTTCATACTCTGTTCGGGGTTCTCGGCAGAAACTGCCCAAATGGGAACCATAAGAAGCACTCCCACAAGGAACGCTCCCAACCAACCTAACCGACCTAACCGACTTAATCGATGAACCATTTTTCCTCCTACCTGCTCCCTCTCCCGAACATCATGACCTTGACGGTTTCAAGGACAATCACGAGATCGAGAAACAGGGACATGTTCTTGATGTAATAAAGATCGTAGCGCAGTTTCTCAATCGCATCATCCACCGAGGCCCCATAGGCGTACTTGACCTGGGCCCAACCGGTCACCCCCGGCTTGACGAAGTGGCGCTCTGAGTAATAGGGGATAATCTCTTTCAGCTTCTCGACAAACTCGGGACGCTCGGGACGAGGCCCGACGAGGCTCATGTTCCCCCTGAGCACGTTGTAGAGCTGGGGTATCTCGTCAAGGCGGGAGGTCCGCAGAAACTTTCCTAACTTCGTAATCCGGGGATCATCCTTCTGTGCCCAGACAGCACCCGTCTCCTTCTCGGCGTCGGCCCTCATGGTCCGGAACTTGTAGAGAACGAAGCTCTTCTCCCGCTCCCCCACGCGCACCTGCCTGAACAGGACAGAACCGGGCGAAGTCAGTTTGATCCCCAAGGCGACAAGCGGCAGGAGCGGCAGGGTCAGCACAATGCCGATAAGCGAGAGAACAACGTCGGCGCCCCTCTTGCAGATCCGGTGAAGGCCGGTTCTCTTGAACCCGTCGGAAAAAATGAACCAGCTCGGCGTGATATTCTCGATCATCAGCTTGCCGGTGAGTTGCTCATAAAACGACGGTGCGTCGATGACCTCGATGCCACTGAACTTGCAGTTCAGCACCTCGCTGAGAGGGAAGGTCCCGCGTCGCTCGGAGAGACTGACGACGATCTTGTCTGTTCTTTCTCTGAGAGCTGTTGATACCAGGCCGCTCCTGTTGTCTACGATGTGCTGTTCGGGAACGTAGACAGGCTCGTTGGAGCAGCCGAAATAACCGGCCAGCACGTGATTGTGGTTCGTGGCCGCGACAAGTCCACCGATCTCCCGCGCGAGGGGGCCGGTACCGACAACCAGCACCCGGTTCGCCAGCCCCGGGTGGTGTAACCAGACGTTGCAGCAGAGGTGCCAGAAGAGCTGGAGCATGCCGAAGATCGACAGGGCCAGTGCCAGGAGCCCCCTGCCGATGGTGAGATCCGGAACGAGATAGAAGATGGCAGAGAGAAGGAAGAAGGAGATGCAGAGGGAAACTGAGCCGAAAACCACGCGCTCCTTCAGCTTCAACAATCGGTCGGTGTTGTAAAGCTCCACAAGGAATGATGAAAAGAGCACCGCCAGGCATAGCAGAGCCATCTGGAACCCGCCCTTGATCCCCAGGAGCCCCGTCACCCCCGTCTCGACACCGAAGCGGAACAGGTAGGCCGCACCCAGCGCCAAACATGACAGGATGATATCACCGGTTGTAAGTAGCATCATCATCATTTTTTTCATACCGCTCACTTCCTTGCATCATTTTTTCAACTCTGCAAGCAGCGTCCTTGCTGCAGCAACTTCCGGGAAATCACCAAACTGAAGCGCTTTCTGAATGTTTGTTGCTGCCTTTGCCTTGTTGCCATTTTCGCGATACGCGAGGGCAAGGTGATAAAGCACTGTCGGGTTGTTCGGGAGAAGCGATGCCGACTTCTCAAGCACCGTTAAGGCTTCAGTCTTCTTGTTGTTCTTTAGGAGCGCGTAGCCGTAAGTATCCATTATCTCTGGACTCTTTGGCTGCAGATTATACGCTTTGGTGGCAAGGCTGAGTGCCTCCGCCTTGCTCCCGTATCCCTCGGAATAAAGGAAAGAGAGGTTGTTGAGGGCAAGAAGGTTGTTTGGCGCCCGCTTAATCACCTCACGGTAGATACCCGCAGCCTCCTTTTTCTTGCCCATGCGGTCATAGGCCGACCCTTTTGCGTATAGCGCAGGAGTATACTTTGGGTTCTTCTTGAGTATGTCCTCGTAAGTGGTTATAGCCTGTGTGTAATTGCGCTTTTTCTCGTATAGGCCCCCCAGTGTCAGGGCTGCCTGCACGTTCCCCGATTCGGCAGCGAGACCGTTCCGGCAAGCGGCGATGGCTCGATCGTAGTCCTTCTGGCTCTCGTAAATGGAGGCAAGGACCAGATGCCCTGCGGCGGAATCAGGGCGTTGTTTGATGATCTTCTGGGCCTGCTCTGCAGCCTTGGGGATATCGTGCATCGCCACATAAGCGTTGATCTTCAGGGGGATGGCCCGCGCGGGTGTGGTTTTTTCCAATTCATCATACACTTTCACTGCCTCTGTATACTTCTTATCGGCAGCGAGGAGTCCCCCCTTTAGCTCCAATAGTCCCGCATTACCAGGATTGGCCTTCAATGCCTCATCTGCTATGGTTAGTGCCTTTGCCGGCTCCTTCCTGCGAACATGATACGAAGCAAGCGAGAGATACCCGAGCGGTTTCTTGGTCTCCTTTGCCTTGGCATAATAAGCGAGAGCATCCTGGGTTTTCCCCTCAGCTTCCCGGATGGCACCAAGGCCGATCAAGGCCTGGATGTTGGCGCCGTCACGCTTCAGAACATCGTTGAGCAGTCCTGCCGCCCGTGCATTGTCCTTCTTGTTTATATAATATGATGCAAGGTTAAAGTACGGCGGGAAGTAGTCTGGGGCCATTTCTCTGGCCTTCTGCAGATAGGAGATACCCTCATCCTCGCGTTTGGCGGCAAAGGCAGCGGCGGCCATGCTGTTGTATAGAAGTGCGTCCTGCTTGCCCCCACGTAAGCCCTCCTTCAGGACGGAGATAGCCTTGTCTTTTTTGTTTGTACGCAGGTAATAGGTAGCGAGCAGATACCGGCTGTTGAGGATCTCGGGGGCAACCTTAACCGCTGCCACCAGGTCGGCTTCTCCTTCGGCTGCCTTCCCCCGCGCCAAGCTGACGATACCCTTCTTTACATGCGCATCCACTAATCTCGGCTCAAGCTCGAGGGCTCTGTCGAATTCTTTAAGCGCCTCGTCTACCATACCCTTCGCAATGTAGGCATTACCAAGGATGTTATGGGCAGTCGGATTGCGGTCGTCAGCCTCAATGACGCGCTTGGCCTCGGTAATGGCATCGTCGACCCGCTTCTGCTGGAGCAAAACCAAAGAGGTCAAAAGCCGTGCCTGTTGATGGTTAGGTGCAAGATCGAGAACCTTACGAAACTGGCTCAGGGCGTTCTCAAGCTCGTTGCGTTTGTAGTAACTGAGTCCAAGGTAATAATAGGTACCGGGATTCTGTTGAATCTTCAGGGAGCTCTGGAGTTCAGTTATTGCCTGGTCGTAGTCCTTTTTAGTATACAGGTACATCCCCTTGAGTCGCCGGCCTTCGGCTCTGTTGGGGAATTTCCCGATCAGGTCGCTGGCTATCCCATGCGCCTTTTCGAGTTCGCCCTTTTCTAAGTACATAAGACCAACCCTGAACGCCGCGTTCACATCCGTAGGGTCGACCTCGAAAATTTTTTGATAATACTCCTTCGCTTTTTCACGGTCTCCCTTCGAACCTGCATATGTGGCCAAAAGGTAGTATGCAGCGGTATTCTTGGGATCTTTGCGGATGATGTCGTCAAGAATCTCGTTCCCTTCCGCAACCCGATCGCTTGCCAGATAGAGCCTCGCCAACTCAATCTTCGCGGAAGAGCGCCCCGGCTCAGCCTGCAGGGCTTCTTTGAGATACTTCTCAGCCTCAGGAAACATTTTTTTCCGGAGGTGGCTCACAGCAAGAATTTCGAGCGCTTCGGGCGAAGCAGGGTGGGATTTCAGAAACTCCTGAGCTTCGGAAATGGCCATGTCGGGCTTGTTGGTGGCAATGTAAATCTTGGCCAGTTCGAGCCTGATCTCCGGACGGGAAGGATTCTGCCTGAGCGCTTTCTGCAACTCCTTTTCTGCCTGCTCTAACTTGCCGGCTGCCATATATGCCTTGGCAAGCTGGTAGCGGGCATCGAAGTAGTTCTGGTCTTTTTCAACCGCATTCTTGAGAAGGACAATCGCTCCATTGGCGTTGCCCTTTTCCATCTCTTTAACTGCCTCGGTGTAAAGCTCTTCCTTCGTTTTCGCTCCGCAGGCGGAAAGAGTCGCCGCAATAACAAGAAGCATTACAATATGTTTTCTAGACAATGCTGTACCCTCCTTGGCTCGCGTACGTACCAGCCATCATTTGTCTCACGAGTGACGTGAATTTTTGGTAGTCAAGAGGCTTTATCATACATATCGAATTTTCAAAACCCTCAAGTGCAGAGAGGAGTTCTTTGCTAATGTGGTCAGTAAGGACAATAATGGGGAGGCTGTACCGACACAGGTCATCAAAGAAACGTGAGCCGTAGGGATAACTGGTTATCACCAGCCCCACCCCCTCATTGCATACTGTTTGTGGCTCGGGGCTTTCAAGGGGGATAGTTTCTGCACGATACCCCTCTGCCTCGAGAATTGCAGAACAGACCCGAGAAAAGCCGGCCTCGTCAATTATGAGAATAGTTTCTTGTTCCATACCCCTATACAGTGAGCAAAATAGATACCCGATCTAAACGCTTTACGAAAAAATCGTCATTAACTGCCGCACAGCAATCCTTATCACTCTGTATTTACGTTTGTTTTTAATTTAAGTACCATTAGGAAGATAATCTCACCGCACCAAATGGAGATGAATCCACAGCATGAAAACCGATGAAACGGCGAATACTGTACCCATTGGATACACTTATGGTTGATGGTGTGCGAAACACAAAAAAAAGTGTATCCGACAGATACACCTTTAATACAAATACAATAATTACCACTGGTTAAAAGATTGCCACCATTGTACCCTTTGGATACATCTTTCCTAAATGGTTGCCAGTGCACTGAAAAAGCATGTGCAACCGGCCAAAAAACTCAGGCCACGTCATTGCCCCATTTCTTCAAGCCGCTTGTACAGGAATTTTCGGGAAATACCGAGCAGCTTGGCCGCTTGCGACTTGTTTCCGGCGCTCTCTTCCAGCGCAGCCCGAATAGCCTCCTCTTCGATCTCACGCAGAGTTCGTACCGGCGGACGAGTCTCCGTATGCAACACATAGGTTTTGAGATCTTCGGGAAGCTCCTTGATTGTTATCCGGTCCTTCTTTGCGAGGACTACGGCACGCTCGATGATATTGCCCAATTGACGTATGTTTCCGGGCCAGTCGTAATTAAGGAACGCCTGCATGACTTCGTCGTCAATACGGAGCACCTTCCCCTCCCGCGCGCCGTACTCCCTGATGAGTTCGGCCGCAAGAAGAGGGATGTCTTCTCGGCGGTCACGGAGGGGAGGAACCTGAATCTGGACCACATTGAGACGGTAGTAAAGGTCTTCGCGGAAATTTCCAGCGGAGATTTCGGCGGGGATATTCCTGTTGGTGGAAGAAATGAGCCGAAAATTGACTTTGATCTTTTTATTGCTGCCAAGCCGTTCTATTTCCTTCTCCTGAAGAACCCGCAGGAGCTTTGCCTGGAGCGGCATCTCCAGTTCTCCGATCTCATCGAGAAAGATCGTCCCTTCCGCCGCCTCTTCAAAGCGGCCGATACGCCGAGAAAATGCCCCGCTGAAGGCCCCCTTTTCGTAGCCAAACAATTCAGACTCGATCAGCTCCCGAGGCATCGCCGCGCAGTTTACCGCCACGAACGGCTTGTCCCTTCGCACACTCCCATAGTGAAGGGACCGCGCAATGAGCTCCTTGCCGGTACCGGTTTCGCCACTTATAAGTACGCTGCTCATTGAATCCTTGACGGCCTCGATCGTCTCGAAAATACGAACCATCTCCGGCGTGACACCAACAATGCGTGCCGTCTTCCCCCCGGGGACTCTCTTGCGCAACGCTTCGAGCTCACGTTTGAGCCCCCGCTGCTCCACGGCACGGGCCAGAATGCCCTTGAGCTTTGCGTAATCGGGAGGTTTGATGAAATAATAAAATGCCCCACGAGTTATGGCATGGACGGCAGAATCCACAGACCCGTATGCCGTGAGGAAAATGACCGGTATGTCAGGGTAGCGATCCGCTATGAAATCCATCAACTGCATCCCGTCTTTAGCCGGCATTTTCATGTCGGTGATGACGGTATCTATATCCTCTTTACCCAAGGCATGCTCTGCCGCTTCGGCATCCCCAGCCTTGAATACAGAGTATCCCTCCTCACGCAGTATTGCAGCGAGAACCGTGAGTGCATTCGGCTCATCATCGACAATGAGCACCTTGCCATGCACTTTACCCTGCATATTTCTCTCCCTGAGGACTCTCTACGGGAAGATAGAGACGCACTGTCGCACCGCTTCCTTTGGCGTTCAGTATCTCAAGGTTTCCACCGTGATGCTGGACAATCTCTCGGGAGATGAAAAGCCCGAATCCCCTCCCCTTATCCCGTGCCGTGCCGCTGGGAGGACAAAGCAGATTGCGGAACGCACTCTCGGGCACCCCCGGACCGGAATCACAGATGTCGATCGTCACGTGTTCCTTGGAGGACATTGTGGTCATGCGGGTTCTAAAGGTAATGGTGCCGCCGCTTCCCATCGCCTCAATGGCATTGTTTACGATGTTGAGGATTGCACTCTCCAGATGAAAAGCATCGATCTCTAAGAGGGGAACGTCCGTATAATCGCAGACGAACCGGATATTACGCTCCTGAGCCTGGAGGGACGTAATCTTCATGATCTTTTCCAGCAGCTCATGAATATCGCTGCGCGATTTCTCCATTTCCAGGAGCGATGTACTGAGGAAGCGGGTGATGAAAGCGTCGAGCTTGGCGATCTCTTCGTCAATGATGTCCGCAAACTCCACAAACGTTTCATCGGAACCATAGCGGTGCTTGAGGTAAACAACAGCCCCCTTGATGGCATTGAGCGGATTGCGGACTCCGTGTGCAAGGGTAGCAGATACTTTGCCGATGTCGATAAGTGAGCGGAAATGGTCACTTTCGCGCATGGGGAGGCAACGCTGAGAGGCAACCATGGCAATCTCAGCGCCGTTGATCGTTGAATCGTTGTCGTAAAGGGGGGAAATTGTGATATCCATCGTCATCTCATCACAGATCCACAAGATGCGAAAACCCCTGATGACGATGGTCCTCCCCTCGTCAAGAACCTGTTGCACCGCATCGCGAGGTCCGCTGTATATCTTGGGGATAAAGTAGTAATAGGGCTCTCCAATAGCCCGTTTTGCCTCGTCACCTAAACGTTGCTCCAACTCGCTATTAACAGAGGTGACCTCAAGGTTCCTGCCTACGCGAAACGAACAAAATATTATCACATCAACGCTCCGAGATGAAAAATTCGTAACTCGGGTTAATCCTTGAAATACTGATAAAGTTGGGAATTCCTCTCTTTGAGGTCAACCATCATTTGAGCAAGATCAAGAATATACGGAGTCCTCGATCCATGATAATTCACCTCCGGCCCTATCTGTCTGAAGTTAATTGATATCTTCTTGAGTAAGAGGAAAAGCCCCCGAGCCATTACCGCATAAAGATGTGTTACCCCCGTTTCGATGCTTTCCTTGTAAAGACAGCGGTAAAGACCCAAGACGATTGCGTTCTCATTTTTCCTCCGTTCACGAACCGCGAGCGGTGTATCCTCCACTTCCAGTTCCTGCATTTCACCATCGTACAGGGCCCTGTCGGGTCGCCTCCTGCGGAGTTCCTTGCTGATTGCCAGGCGAGAAATCTCTCCCACGGCATTTCCCCCAAGAAAAGACAGATCGGTATCGACCGTACAGTGGCTGAAAAGAGGAAATCCCAACTCCGACGAGCGGATAAGGCGAACCGTTCCGATCAGGCTGCCATCGTCCTCCCGAAAGGCTGCAAAATGGACCGAGTGGTGATCATAGTCATCAATTTCGATCCCATCAGGATGGTCTTCAGGTTTCTCGAACCCCCATTCATCGCAATAGACTTTGTAGCGAAGCCAATAGATTTCATCCATAAGTTGCTTATCATGGTCAGCTTTCCTGAATTCAAACATGGCGACCCTCCCGATGAACAAAAGAAAGATATTCTATTCATAGACTAATTTATCTGATGACAACATACGGTTTTTGTGTATATTTTTTAACAATATGAAGTAACGTTCGCTTCAAGGCAACAACAATTTTCACTCTCAGGTAACTCCATAAGTCTGGAGCTTTCATGAATACACCGGCTTTTTGCAGGATTTTCCCCTTCGCTCTTTTCATGGGTTGGATAGGTGGTGAAGAAGCACTTCGTTTTATTTCCCGTCAGGGGTTTTTCTCTCTTTCACCAGAGGCATTCCTGTACCTCTATCCTCTGAAGGCAATTTCTGTAGGAATGGCGCTCGTTTTCTTACGTTCCCGTTACGACGAGATTCGCCTCAGTGATCTTGCAACTTTTTCGAAAACCTTCGCGAGCCTGATTCTAGGCTTCCTTGTTTTCATACTCTGGATCAACATGGACTGGGTGTTTGCAAGCCAGAGCACACCGCAGGGATTCAATCCCACCCTCTTCGCTGATCCTTTAACCCGAAATACCATGGTGGCATTCCGACTGATGGGGGCTGCAGTAGTCGTACCTATCATGGAAGAGCTCTTCTGGCGATCATTTCTCGTGCGCTACATCATCGATAAAGACTTCACATCGATCCCCGTAGGCCTCTTCACCTGGCCGTCGTTTCTTATCACCGTCGTTCTCTTCGGCCTCGAGCACCATCTTATCGTCGCCGGCATTATGGCCGGAATAGCATACAACGCATTGCTTTATTATACCAAGAGCATTGCCCACTGCATTCTTTCGCACGCGGTAACGAATCTCCTTCTCGGAATTTATGTCCTGCAGACCGGGAGATGGCATTTCTGGTAAGACTAGATGGAGCATCTCACCATATCTTCAAGTCAACCATTCGTAACATGAGAAATAAATTACAATATTACACTTGATTTACGGAAAACAGAGTGCTAGTGTTACCTAAATTTTCACAACTAAATAGCTTCAAGGTAAACGATAATACTAAACCACCCGCGAGGGTGGGGCGGAAAGCCTACAGGGTCTCACCGAGACAGCCGGGTCGCCGAAATATCTATGATTATTAGATATCGGCCCCCGGCTTTTTTTTGTTCAAAAATTAACAACTCCAAAACCCGCATAACCCGGCACTCCAGCGTATCACTCACGGAGGAGGTAAGAATGACAATGAATACGAGTGCACAGTTCGAACAGCCCGCGGACAACAACGTCAGCCTCAAGAAAACCTATAATCAGTGGTTCGATGTGATTCCCGCCAAGACCTCGGCCCTGGTGGATCAGGTGCATCGTCTACGTTACCAAGTCTACTGCATCGAGAACAGCTTCGAAGACCCGAACATCCATCCCAACTGCGTCGAACGGGACGAATACGATGCCCGGTCCGTCCACAGCCTGCTTAAAGACAGGTCATCCGGAGCGATTGCCGGCACGGTGCGGCTCATCCTTCCCGCTCCGAAGCCGGAAGAAAGCTTCCCCATCCAGGGGATCTGCAAGAGCCCGCTCCTCTCCGACCCGAAGATGTTTTACCATGGGAAAGCTGCCGAGATATCCCGTTTCTGCATCTCCAAGGGGTTCAGACAGCTGGTTAGGGAATCAGAGCCTAGTGGAGCCTCCGCATCCGATAATCCAGGGCCCGCCATCGACAAGCAACTTCTCATGCCTTGCATCACCATCGGCCTCATGAAGGCCATCGTGCAGATGAGCGCCGCGCACGGCGTCACCGACTGGTTCGCGGTGATGGAACCGTCCCTTCTGCGCCTTCTCACCCGCTTCGGCATCTACTTCAAGCCGATCGGGCCTCTTGTTGAATACCACGGCAAGCGCCAGCCCTGTTATCAGAATGTCGAAGGGCTTCTCGCTAGGATTAAAACCGAGCGTCAGGACGTCTGGGACGTGATAACCGATGAGGGAAGACTCCTGGAAGAACTGAGGAGAAAAGTGAATACACCCACCCGCCATCAACGGGTACTCACGTACAGACGCGCCCTCCCCCTTCACGCCTGATGACTTTCACCCTTCCCTAGCCTATCAGACATCGTTATCGCATCACACCGATCGCCCCCCAGCTTCCTCTGGCGGGGCGTTCGTTCTTGTGCGCCGAGCATTCGCAGGTTGGCCAGTTATAGCTGATCAACGGTGTCACGTCACATTCCAATACGATCCTACCTGGCTCAAATCCCCCCTGTGAAATTTGAACTGTAAGGATTTCCCAAGTAATCGTCGACATTCTTTACATTCAAGGCCACAAAAACCTCCCCCCAAAGACAATCCAGGGTAATTTCGGTCAGTTACGCATTGGCACACCATTTGCTGATGTAAACCTATCAATCAGCTAAATACACTTTCAAATTAATTGTAAATAGAACGGAGGTGTGCAGATGAAATGGGATGTGATGATAAGCAATAACAACAAAACAATTCGAAAGGAGGAGAAAGCAATGAAAAAATCATTAGTAGCAACAGCAGTTGCTGGCACGATGCTTTTCGCTGGGACGGCATTTGCGCAGCCATTTTGGGTGGGGGGCTTATTCAATGAAGATACTGCTAGCTTTGTCAGTGACATCCACAACCTAGACTGGGCTTCTTCAGGGAGCGGTCTTGCGGTGGGTCTGGCAACTGGGGGACAGCCAAGCCAAACAAAATTCCTTGACGCGTTTAATAACCAAACCCCCTTAACCTTTAAGTATCAAGCTTTCCTCCAAGGCGTGAGCGACATTAACGGTAATTCTGTTCTTTTCCCGGGATTAAACACAAACTTTGAATACACCATCGTAGCTGAATTCCAGGAAAGAGTTTCCTCATTTACGCCCATTGGGACGGCCGGAGCTGCTCTTTTTGAGACCATCGGGGGGCAAGCTTACATTTTCTATGATCCAACCCCCAATGCGGTCGTTGGATCAGGTTTCGGTTTTGACGACGGTCAGCTAGTTGCGGGATTTGATATACGGCCGGGACAGATAAGCTCCTTTATTGCTACCTCTCCAACCGAAGGTCAAGGGTCCGCTATTCTCTTAGGGGACATTATTGCTGGCACCCTGGACCCGACTCTTATAACTGTCGATCAATTTTCTGGGAACGAAATCATCGCCATTCGGTACGAAGGCACCCAGAACTACCCGCCACTCGATTCAGCAACCGCAGCCTTTTTCGATGGCCGAGCCGGTGAAGGAGAGTTTGCCGTCAACACCGTCACGTCCAACGACCTCCTCCTGAAGGCCGATGGGAGCAATAAGTTCACCGTCGTTCCGGAACCCTCCTCCGTTATCCTCATGGGTATGGGGCTCCTCGGTTTGGCAGGCTTCGCTCGGAGAAAAATGAAGAGCTAACTGCCCCCACACAATCCAGCAGCAGTAGAAAAGCCAAGGGAATTCCCTTGGCTTTTCTCATTCAATGGCAAGAACGTTTGTGGTAGGGAGTGCCCGAAGTTACCCCTGCCCAGCACACCGCGAAGCAGGAAAACCGAGATGACATGCCAGCTCAGTTGAAGCGTGTTCCAGTATATATATGATACGCTGGAAAAAGCGAGCGGCCTGTGCCCCCGCCATAACACGACGGTCGAAATTGAGCGAAAAAATAAACGTAGGACACACGACAATTTCATCGTTTTTTACGGTAGGTCTTTTTTTAACAATCCCAAAGGTCACCCCCAAAGGGTTCATCCAGGCGCCCACGACAGCATCGACACCGTACTTTGCTGGAGAACTTATAATGACGGCGCCGCCACGCCACATGCTCCATAACTTGGGTATTTTTACAGGTAAGTTGATGATAAACTTGGCGAACCAGGATGGCGCCTGAAAAATAACTTTTTTATAATCGCGCCACTGTTTGTTATTTGCCTCGTTACATCGAGCCAAATCATGGAGCCATTCTGTTATTTCAAACAGTGATAACTTTTCGGAGTCTCTCAATATGTCGATAAATGTTGAGACTTCAATACCCTCAAGATTTCTCTCGCACGCAACAGCAATGTCACAAGTATTGAATTGTTGCATCCTTGCAGGTAAAAAAGGTAACCATCCGGCACGCAATATCCGTCGATTCGCATAGGGGAACTCTTTCAGAGCCAATGCGACGGCTTTTGCAACAAAGGCAGTGTACGACGGCTTGTAACCGTCTGCACAACTTGATCGAATTTCTTCGATTTCTGACAGATCAACTTCCGATGAAAACGTTACAGTAGCCCCTGGCTTGATTTCACGTTCTACGATAGTGGCATTGACATCGAAATATTTATGTACGTTCCGAACTTCGTATCTCTCCTCACTACTTGCTGATTTATAGCCACTCTGCATTCAATATTACCTCGTCTGCTTGCTTAATGGTTTGTTCCAGGCAAGAACCACTGATCAAAATACGCACCAAACCGGCCCATATTGAAGGGTCTTGACAAAAACGGTGTAGGAGAAGAGATGTGTTTGGCCTAATTGACCTTGGTCTTCCATCACCGACAAGTCCTTAACTGGACACTTATGAATTTATCCACGACCTTTTGATAGTCATCTGGTTTTGTCTTCAATACCCTTCAGAAGATCCCCAATATTCTTGAAGCTTTGAAGTTCTTTCTGGCTAAATTTCATCTTGAATTTGGCTTCAATTGCAACAACAAGATTGATATGAGAAAGAGAATCCCAGCCATCCACATCATTGGCTGTCATTTCGGATCTGATTTCTATGGTCTCGTCATCGAAAACTTCGCAAAAAATGGCATTCAGTCTTTCCTTAGTGGTCATATGGCTATATCTCCAATGTTGAAATGTCGCCGGTATCAGTTCCCAGGTAGAAAGCTTTTAAAACGCGTCTCATTATTTTGCCGCTTTTGTTTTTGGGAACTGAATCGACAAATAATATTTCTTGTGGGGTAGCTATCGATGACACTTTATTGGTCACATGGAGGCGTATTTTGAGTTCCAATTCTATTGAAGAGCTATAACCTTTGTGAATGCAGACAAAGGCAACTACTTTTTCAAACAAGAGATCATCAGGGACGCCAATAACACCCGATTCCGCCACTTCTTCGATCTCTAAGAGGGCGCTTTCCACTTCAAAAGGACTCACGAGGTGACCCGCGATATTGATAACATCGTCGCTCCTGCCCATAAACCAGAAATAGCCGTCTTCATCACGATAGGCCGTATCCCCTGAAAAATAGAAGTCCCCTCTGAATTTTTGACGATAAACTTCTTCATTATTGAGATAGGTAACGAACATCGAAGGCCACCCAGTCTTCAGGCAGAGGTTCCCCTGCTCCTTGTTATGTAGGAGAGTACCATCGTCGGCAATGATAGCGGCCTCAATGCCGCAAATCGGCTTTCCCATGGATCCCGGTCTTATTTCAAGGCCGGGACGGTTTGAGATCATAATGGCGCCAGTTTCTGTCTGAAACCACGTGTCGTAAATTTCTTTGCCAAGAGTTCTGCGCGCCCAATGAATGACTTCGGCATTTAAAGGTTCGCCCACGCTGAACATGTGCCTGAGGCTCTGCAAGCTGAATTTCGCGAAAAGGGCGGGCTCTTCACGCATCAGCATTCGGAGAGCTGTTGGTGCAGTGTACCAAACTGTAATTTTTTCAGTTTCCAAAATCCTGAGCCACGCTTCCGCGTCATATACCCCACCGAAATGCACTTGGGTGAGGCCAATACTCCACGGGCCAATGATGCCGTATGAGGTGCCGGTTACCCACCCCTGGTCGGCAGTGCACCAATAGATGTCATCTCCCTTCAAAGTGAGTATTTCCGCAGCAGTCGTGTTTTGAAGGAGGACACTGCTGTGAACATGCAGAACCCCTTTGGGTTTACCGGTTGACCCAGAAGTGTAATGGAGGACGGAAGGGGTTTCCGCACTTGTGAGTTCAGCTTTATATTCAGGAGAAGCCTCATTCATTAGTGCATTATAGCTAAGAACTGTGTCTGAGAGATGTTCATCAACGTCAACAACGATCACTTGCTCTAAAAAAGGGAGCCGGTCGCGGATTTTTTCAATCTTTTTCAATAGACTTTTCTTGGTGATAACCCCCTTGGCATGCGCATCACCAAGGCGATCAAGGAGTGCTTCTTCGCCAAAATTCGAAAAGAGAGGTGCTGCTATCGCGTTAATTTTAAGTATACCTAGAAAGGCAAAAAACTGTTCTGGCATTCTAGGCAAGAACGTAAAAAATACATCCCCCGGCAATATTCCTAGCCGAAGCAATAGATTGGCAAATTTATTACTTTGTATTTCAATGTCCTTAAAAGTATATGCCATAATCTCAAACGTCGGAGAGACCCACCGCATGGCCTCCTTTTCAGCCCTACCCAAATCACACTGCTGACGTGTACAGATGTGACCGATGTTATATTGATTTTCAATAATCAGTGAATTGTTCATGACTATTTCTCCGACAGCGAAAATCTCCTGTTCATTCCTTTAGGTCATAACTTGGGCCTAACATCTAGCGGGGACCTTTTCGTGGAATTTTAAGTGACCGCTCCTTTTGTGCCGGCATTCCGCTCCAATATTCGTGTGGCGGAATAACCGTATCCATCACCACCACGGAGCCTGGGGCCACTATTGAGTTTTCTCCAATCTCCACCCCCGGCATGACGATAGCGCCTACTCCGATAGTGACGTTAACGCCGATTTTGATCGGTTTGAGGATTATCATCCCCTGCACCACTGCATGGGCAGTTATGAAAGTGTTACCGCCAATAAATGCATAGTCACCAACAGAGATAAGTGGAAGTTCGGAGAGTATGCCGGCAACCTCAACGTTATTACCCAGTTTGGCACCGAACAGGGCAAAATAACCAGGGCGAAGGAAAAGAGGTATTAACGGAAGAAACTGATAGCAACTCATGGCAGTGACCGACGTGAGAATCTTCCAGAAAAAGGCTTTTTTCGAGGTCACCGTGAAGCAGTCGATGCCATGACTTTCCGCTTCAAGGGGAGAATACCTGATGAGTAGTCTGACCGTGAGGGCTGAAAGAATCAAGTAAAAGGCAATGAAGAGAAAGGCATCGGCAAGAACATGATATTCATGAAAAATCGATGTCGTCAATAGAGCTGTTAAGTAGGTAAGCAACAATGCAACTCCGGTGATGCCCAGGAGAATGGATGCGATAGTGGCTAGTTCAAATGGAGTTGATTTCATAGTTCTGCCTTTTTATCTCCCTTTGTCATGAAACAATGACCTGAATCCGTGAGCAGTCAGATTGCACCAGCCTGGTTCCCCCCGCTGAATCAATTCAGCCTGGGGTTTACAGCTTAAATCCATCTACCGACGGGGGTTCTCCGGTCAGATGGAACGGTTCTTTGACAATTCAGCTGAATGAACTACCCCGCAGCAAGCTACGGGGTATCTTAAAAAAGCGTAAGCTGTTCCCGGTGTAGTTGCTGATATTCTTTTTCGCGACCTTGGTTACGGACATACTTTGCAATTGTTTCTTCATTGCCTTTCTGTCCAACGGTGTTAACAAAGTATCCTTTTGACCAAAACTCACCGCCCCATAGCTTCTTCTTTACAGAAGGAACAAGCTTGAAGATTTCTCGGGCCGTTATGCTCTTTACAATCCGAACCAGTTGAGTTGGGCTATACATCGGTACTGATTGCACAAGAAAGTGAACATGGTCGTAATCAGTTCCAATCTCGATAAACTTGATCTCGTACCGTTTAGCTATCTCCAGGCAAACTTCATTAAGTCGAGCATCTACCTCATCGGTAAATACAACTCGACGATACTTTGCTGGACAAACCAAATGGTATAACAGCACAGAAACATTATGGCTTTTGTGTATA
>NZ_JAUQXO010000084.1:0-15332 GCF_030834625.1 Geobacter sp. | reverse complement strand
TGACCTTCCCCCTCTTAGTGGGCCAGGTTTAGGTTAGTGTTTTCGGTCAGTTGTTCCTGGTTGAAAGTAGCTGCAAATTCTTCGGGCGTCATGTCGTTTAATGAACTGTGTGGTCTTTCCGAGTTGTAGTCCTGCCGCCAGTTTTCGATAATTTGCTGGGCGCTGTGCAGGTTGATGAACACGTTGTCGTTGAGACACTCATCCCGAAATTTGCCGTTGAAGCTTTCGATGAAGGCATTCTGGACCGGTTTTCCCGGCTGGATGAATCGGAGCTTGACCTTGTTGTCGTAGGCCCATAGGTCAAGGGCTTTGCTGATAAATTCGGGGCCGTTGTCCACAGTGATCACCTTCGGCAAGCCGCGGATCAGTGCGATGCGATCAAGTACTCGGGTAACGCGTTTACCGGTCAGAGAGTGATCGGCCTCCAAGGCCGGGCACTCTCTGCTGAAGTCATCGACGATGGTCAGTACCCGGAAGCGTCTGCCGCTGTAAAGGCTGTCGGAGACGAAATCCATTGACCAGTGCTGGTTGATCCCGCTCGGCCTGCCCATGACCACTCTGAGATGGCTGGTGCGCTTTCTGCGCTTCTTGAGACGCAGCGAGAGCCCTTCTTCCCGATACAGCCGTTCGGTACGCTTGTGGTTGATCAGGTAGCCCTCTCGCCGCAGCATGATGTGCAGCCGCGGAGCGCCGAACTTGCGGCGCTTTTGCGCCAACTCCCGCAGGCGTAACCTGATCTCGTCATCGTTTTTCGGTATCGCCTGGTACCGGTAACTGCTGCGGTACAGCCCGACAATAGTGCAGGCCCGTCGTTCACTGAGCTGGTGGTTCTCCCTGAAGTAGGCAACCACGCTCCGCCGGGCGGCAGGCGTTACCACTTTTTTGAGAGGACATCCTTGATTGCCCGGTTTTCCAGCATGGCGTCTGCAAGCATCTGTTTAAGCCGCTTGTTCTCGGTTTCAAGCTCTTTCAAACGTTTGGCGTCGGAGACCTCCATGCCGCCATACTTGGTGCGCCAGTTGTAAAAGGTGGCGTCGGATATGCCGTGGGTGCGGCAAAGGTCGACAATCTTCACCCCGGCTTGGGCCTGCTTCAGGATGCCAATGATCTGCTCTTCGGTGAATCGTTTCGGTTTCATGTCTAGTCTCCTTCGGGAGGTTCTAGACCGAAATCACTAACTTTGCAATGGCTCAGTTTTCGGGGGGAAGGTCATTGAACACTGCATTTCATGAACCAAAGGGAAAGAGAAGAAATGACAATCGAGGAAAAACAGAAATGTGCTGAAGTCTTCAAAATGCTCACCGGACAAGAGACTCAGCCCCAAGACTGGAACGAATCAGCCGCAAACCTCCTGGCAGAAATGGTTGCTAAGGTGAGAGATTGTAGCAATGCAATGGATTTTGTCCCCCGTCCTCCAGGCTGGAAACCGAATTGGACCTATGTTGTGAAGTACGTTTACGAGTCCCTAAAAAATAGGTCAACGCGGTCCGGAAATTACTATGAAGCATGCTTGACGGCCGTTGGAAGCGCCATCAAACGAAAAATCGAGATCGAACTACAGATAGGTAACTAACATGAGAACCAAAAAAATTAGCGTTGTCCTTGCTTTATTGATTTTATCCGGTTGCACCTGTAACGACAACTTCTCTGGCTACCGTTACAATCCTTTTCAGTTTAACTACTCCGAGTATCAACTTAAAGCGGAAGTTGCTCAAATACCCTCACCCAGCTTATCAGAAGCTAACGGTTCACCCATTGAGTTTTACGGCCTCAGCACAATACTGCCGCATCAATGGAAAACACTTGCAGAGTCTAAAACCATTGGAGAAGACAGAGTTGTTTTCAAGTCCGGTGGTAATATTGTTATGATATTTCGAGAGAAGGAGAAGCTTCTCGGTTGCGGGTATAGTGAGTTCAAGGAAGGAAACAAAGATTTTTGCTCAGCCTTCGAATCCACGGATGATTTTTACTGGAAGCTCTATACTCTGACTCCTGAACAAATTTCTAAAGAAAAGAGCGGACAAAAGTGGATTGTGCACAAAAAGGGTCATTTTTTTGAAGATATTGAACGAATTAAAATCTACAAAGGCCAGGGGGTTACTGTCTACAGAAGCGACTTTAAGCCGGACTCCCGCCTGAAAACCGAATTGATCATCTTTCACAAAAATCTACAGCCCGACTACCTCATAATTTCGACCACCATTAATGACGAAGAAGTAATACGAGCGCTGATCGCTTCCAGCGAGAAAGCCCAACCGTAACTGGTAGATTCTACTCGTAAGTGCACCACGTTTCCCTGTTCCGACTTCATTTTTCAGCAACGGGGTCAGGATAAGGTCCTGCACCAAACTCTTATAGAGGCTCACACCACCCGGCATGCAAGTCCGCACCGGGCGGTTCGCTGAAGTTATCGAACTGATCGGACAAGAGGGCGCTGAAATGACCGAACAATGCGAACAATACGCAAAGAACCGAGGTGATTTCGAACGCAACGAGCACAGAAATGTCTTCGTCATCCTCCGCTATGCGTCAGAGGAACCCTTGCTAGAGGTAGAGGCGGCAATAAGAGATACGTTGCGCCATTACGGGCTAAATGCCGTACTTGCCAGGGACGTGGCGTTTGACGAAGAGCTATGGGGAAACGTGCGCTTCTGTATGGATCATTCCCGGTACGGCATCGTTGTTTTCGAACGCCTGATCCAACCCGATCACAATCCGAATATTACCCTGGAACTGGGCTATATGCTGGCACTTCGCCGACAGTGCCTCATTCTCAAGGAAAGGTCTTTGCCGATTCTGAACTCCGACATCGTTGGCCGGCTCTATACGCCCTTTGATTCACACAAAGCGACGGAGACAGTCTCATCCGCTGTTGCTGCCTGGCTTCAGAGACTCGGGCACACGCCCGGGCCATCCGCGCGGACGATTACTGGAGCAAACCACCTGGAAGCCAATAAGGAGCGCACTCTCCGTATTATCGACGCTCTCTCGGGCGTTGAACACATTGTACGCCAAGCAGCCAGTTTGTCTTCGCTCGCCATCTCGGACAACGAGGTGAATGAGGAAGACCATGATGGGGAATACCAGGAGATGCTACTTCGTGAACGGCATAGGCTAGCGCACCTTCTGGCTCAAGGACGCACAGTTCGGGTTATCATATGCCCGGACGCGCAGATTGAACGTGTGGAACTCGGCCTCGTTTCTGACGAGTACGTGACGAGGAACATACTCCCGCGCTATGACCGGTTGATGAAAATGATCGAGGAACACGCTGACAACGATAAGCTTCAGGTGGTGTTTACGCTGCGATTGCCCCACGACAATCTCCTGATTATCGATGACAGCGTCGTATTCATCGGGCGCAAGAGACGTAGAGACAGGGGATTTCCCTATACAACGCAGGTGTTCGATCCTGCCGTAATA
The DNA here is from genome assembly GCF_030834625.1 of Geobacter sp. Taxonomy (NCBI): domain Bacteria; kingdom Pseudomonadati; phylum Thermodesulfobacteriota; class Desulfuromonadia; order Geobacterales; family Geobacteraceae; genus Geobacter; species Geobacter sp. The sequence continues at coordinate 11,909 of NZ_JAUQXO010000084.1, read as the reverse complement.
CATGATGAAATCACCGAATTCGACGCTGTGTTCCATGATAACGTTGGCGCATTGCTCTCTTTGCAGCAGTTCACCGAGACAGACTACGGTTCTGCGACACTGAAATCTGCCGTGCTCGAAAAGCTCAAGACATCCAAGAAGCGGATTCAAAGCATTGTTAAGCGCAACCGCTCAAGAGCGTAACCTGACGAAGGCATCCACCGGATTCTGACCCCCGCCAACCATTACCTCCGAGGAGCCGTCGCTTGTCCCCCTTGAGTCACTTGCCCAAGGGATTTCAGGCGCTATACTTTCACCATCCTGCGATGAAAAGCTCAGGACGAGCCTGCTCCGCTGCGTGAAGCGACAGGGGGTATGCCAGGGACGGCACCTGACTTCTTCTTTTCTGAACATCCTTTCCCTGTTCCCAACTCTTTCCCTTCCTGCTTACGCTGCCCCGTGCCTGTCTCCGGAGGTGTTTATGAAAACCATCATGGGAACCCTTTTCGTCATGCTGCTGCCTGCCCTTGTCCTGGGGGGAGGTCGTCCGGTGGCGCCCAACGGCATCCCCCTCATGGAGGGGTACCGTGCCTGGCAGGTGATCGCACCGTCTTACCGGGAGGACAAGGGGCATATCCGGGTCATCCTTGGCAATGACACGGCCGTAAAAGCCATGAGGGATGGAACGCGCCCCTTCCCTGACGGGACGGTGCTGGCAAAGGTGGCATGGACTGCAACGAAACACCCGAAATTCCCGGTGGCTACGGTGCCGGACAGATTCGCCCAGGTGGAATTCATGGTGAAAGATGCCGGGAAGTACAAGGCAACCGGAGGCTGGGGATTTGCCCGTTTTGTGGGGGATGATCTCAAGCCCTACGGCAGGGATGCGAGTTTCGTGCAGGAGTGCTTCGGCTGCCACACGCCGGTGAAGGGTAACGACTACGTGTTCACGGGATTTGCCTCTGTTCCCTGAACCCGTCATATATTGATTTCTCCGTTGCTCCGTTGCTCCGTGTTATTACAACTGCCGTTATCGAGACACACCATTCTGCAGGTTCTTTGGAGGTATTGATATGAGATGGTTTCCCAAGGGAATTATCGGCCTGGCGCTCGCAACCCTCTTGGTCGCCTGCGTCCGCAACGAGCCGTACCGGACCGTTTACGAGCCCTGCACCGTCGCCCAGAAAGGGGCAGAATGCAGAAAATCTTCCCTTGAACAGAACGATGAATACCTTCTCGGTTTCGTGGAATTCGACGACCAGGGGTGGTTTTGGGACAGGAAACAGGCCGATACGCTGATCGATCGCCTCCTCGAAAAGGATGAGCTGGAGTCCGGCCTCCTCATGGTCGTCTACGTGCACGGATGGCGGCACAACGCCTCGTTCGACGACAACAACGTGGCATCTTTCAGGGAGACGCTCAAACGGATCTACTCCTATGAGCACCTTGCCAGCCAGAGCGAAGGGCGGCCGGAGCGGAAGGTGGCAGGGATCTATGTGGGCTGGCGGGGCCTTTCCGCAAATGTGGAGCCGTTCAGGACGTTCTCCTTCTGGGATCGCAAGAACACGGCTGACAAGGTTGGTCACGGCGCCCTGACCGACCTCCTGGTGCGACTTGAGGAGGTACAGTTCTCCCACCTGAAAGTTTACGACTCGACCAAGAGCAGGCTGGCCCAGACCAAGCTGATCGTCGTCGGCCACAGCTTCGGCGGGGAGATGGTATACTCCGCCCTCTCACAGATCCTCATCGACCGATTCTCAGGGGATGCGGAATCGCCGCAAACCTTCGGCGATCTCGTGATCCTGGTCAATCCCGCGTTCGAAGCATCCCGCTTCACCCCTCTCCACGACCTGGCCGGGGTGAGAAAGTGGTACGCCGACGGTCAGCTTCCCCTTGTGGCGATTTTCACCTCGGAAACGGATCAGGCGACCAAGGCGGCATTCCCCATTGGACGCCATCTCTCAACCCTCTTCGAGAAATACCGTCCCGACGGCGACGTGCAGAAACAGGCTGACCGGCAGGCCGTTGGGCATTTCGCGCCGTACCGGACCCACGAGTTGCGCCCACGCCCCGCGGCTGAAGCGGCTGCTCCCCAAGCCTCGGAGGCCGAGAAAAAAGTGGCCGATGTGACCGATTTCCGCAATGCCAAGTCAGCGCGGCAACAGTGGATCGACCTTTCGTCCCGCAATGGATGGAGCCTGGATCTGGGTAGTGCCAGGCTCACACACCAGGGGAAGTCGCTCCCCCGCAATCCCCTGTACGTGGTGGCGGTCGACAAGCAAATCATCAAAGACCACGGCGATATCTGGAACCCCAGGTTCCTGGATTTCATGCGGCAGTTCATCCTGTTCACGACCATCGTCGAAGAATAACCGAAGCGTCGACCTGGTCGTACGAACCGCCGACAGCTATCTGCAATCAACCACCGGAGGCCCCCCATGAAAGCCCGTTTCCTCGCCCCCCTGCTCCTCGCTCTAGCCATGACCGGCTGCGCCACGCAGAAGCAGGCGGGTCTCTCCCTCGACACCGTATCGCAGGCGGCGTCCGCCGTTCCGCTCTCCATCACCGAAGCCCAGGTCATCACCGACAACGACGCAGCGTTTCTCTCCAAACTCCGCATGGTCCGGAACGCGCAGCGCTCCATCGACATGATGTATTACCTCTATGCCGACGACCATAGCTCGTCGGTGCTGACCTCCGCCCTCATGGACGCGGCCCGGCGCGGGGTGACCGTGAGGCTCCTCGTCGATTACCATACCAACTACAAGCACCTCGACCTCTTCTCCCTCATGGAAAAGGAGGGAAACGGCAACCTCCGGGTGCGGTTCTATAACCGACCGACACGCAACATCATCAAGGACGCCGTTTATCTGACGATGGGATGCTCTCCCGAGGCCGCGGCGGCAAAACCCGAGGCATGCAGCAACGAGAAATTCGCCGCCATCGACAAGCTCTTCGCTGACGAGGTGGTCAGCGGCAGGCCAGCGGCGGACCGGAACATCTCCAACCTCGCCATCGGAAATTCGGGGCTCTTCCTCTCCGGACTCTACTCAAAGCGGGGCGACGTGATGGCCCTCGCCGTCCAGAGCGGACAGCAGATCGACATCAAGAGCCTTGAGGGTGGCGCATCATCCACAACTCCCGAGCAGAAAGAGCAGCTGAAGCGCCTCGGCAAGGCCTACTGGGAGTCGAGGACCGGCACACCGTTCCAGCGGCTGGAATCAAATGCGGAGCTTTTCTTCGCCTTTACCATGTATGGCGGCCAGCTCAACCCCATCAAGGAGACCGTCACCTCGCTTCTGCCGGTGGACAGGAAGCTCTCGGACGACGAACTGCGGGACTGGGACCACCTGACCGACTACCTCCACCACAAGCTCCTCCTGGCGGACGGCAAGGAGCTCCAGATGGGTGGGAGGAACGTGGAGAACTCCTACCACATGCGGCCCAACCCGTTGACCAGCAAGTACGTCTTCATGGACACCGACATCCATGCCCTCCTTTCGCAGGGGGGTGACGCGGTCGCCACGGCGTTCGATGCCCTCTGGAATTTCGACACCATGGTGGCCTCGCTGGCCGAGGTGCGCCAGCATGCTCCCAACGACTTCGTCGTCACCATGAAATATGCCGAGAAGGCCTGCGTCGGGCAGACCGGAAAGGATGAGCGCGACGCCTGCGTCAGTAAGGAACTGCAGGAGACCGCTCCCTCCCTGGACGAACGGATGGCGGACTGCCGCAAGACCATGGAGGAGAACGCCCGCGCCTACAACGAGGCCTACCTCCCCACGATTCCGAAGCAGCCGGTGCAAACCTTTGCCGTGGACAGCGGCAGCGTCGTCGCCTATCTCGAAAACCTTCCGTTCAACAAGGCGCTCCCGCCGGAGAAGCGGCTACGGACCTACGGCGCCCCCGCTGGCCAAGAGGCCAATAATGGAAAATACATCCACGACATCTGGCTCAAGGAGATCCCGGCGGTCTGTGCGGCTGCCACCCCTGACGCACCGAAGCGGCTCATCCTGCATAACGCCTACTTCTTTCCCGCCGCCAACCTCACCCATGAGCTGAGCCGGATGGTGAACGGCGATTACGACTGCTCCAACGTCACCGTGACGGTCCTCACCAACTCCATCCAGACCACCGACCTCAACGTGGTGAACCTCGCCGCCCGCCACGTTCTCAAGGCGTTCACCGAGTTCTACCAGCAGCAGAGCGACCCGGCCAAACGGGCGAAATTCGACTACTACGAGTACCTCCCCCGCCCCGATGAACCCCTGTCGCTTCACTCCAAAGTTTCGGTGTTCGGGGACGACGTCACCATCGGCTCGGCCAACGCAGACGTGCGCAGCTTCATGATGGACAGCAACAACGTCATGCTTGTCCGCAACGCCCCAGGCTTCCTCACAGAATACCTCGCCTTCGTGCAACGGCTCCTCGACGACCCGGCGCGGACGAAGAAGCTCAACGACTATTTCGCCACCACCCCCCGCGACGCGATCCTCCAGGAGGATCTGGCCACCTTCCGGCAGATCCTCGCCAAGTACGGAGTCGACAAAAGACTAGACGAGGAGCAACGGAAAGAAGCCGAAACGCGCTTCGTCCAGATGCTCAACGACGCCTACGAACTGACGAGGGGATCCATCGACACCGCAAGCAGCGCCGCGAAGCGGCGGGAGACCCAGGACACGTTCAACGGGGAGTTCAAGCCGATCTGAGGATTAGAGCAGGCAAGAGCGTGAGCAACAAGGCACGAAAAAGGCGGGGTTCGAGACCCCGCCTTTTTCGTTGCAGCCCTGGATGGAGAGGGCACCGCTCTCGCCCCATCCCCTCAGCGATTCCCATGCCTGGCAGCCTCTTGATTTTGACAAGGAGGCGGCTCGGTGATGTCGGTGATATAATTATAGAATAAGCAAGTTGTACGATTGGCTTTCGAAAGGAGTGAATATCATGTACAGACCAAGAATTTTCAGACACGTACTATCCATGGCTATGATCATTACCCTGCTGGCTTCCTTTTCAGCGTTCGCCCCTGCTTTTGCCCAGCCAACTCCGGCTTTGATCGAAGAGTGGCGCAACACGGACTATGGTTTTTCCTCACGGATGATGGCCACTGACGCGAACCATAACATCTATGTCCTCGGTGATACGGCCGTAGGCGATTACCTCGTCATAAAGAAGTTCAGCGCTGCTGGCGTTTTGCTCTGGCAAACCACGTACGATCCAGCGGAACGGCTGCGCGGGGTGTGGATCGCTGTAGACACGAATAGCAACCCTGTCGTACTGGCCTCTATGATTTCCGGCAGCAGCGCCACCCCTTCCGGGTGGCTTACGCTGAAATACGACCCCAACGGAGCCCTGCTGTGGGCAAATGGCCTGCCTGGCCCATTCCGCGATGCCCGTCGGGTGGCGATCGATGCAAGTAACAACATCTATGTGGCCGGGCGGATGTGGCTGACCAATTCCTCGGCCAATACTACCCTCGACTCGGTGTTGATCAAGTACTCCCCTGGCGGGACGACCCTGTGGACAGCGGTCTTCGACAACAACAGTGCGGTGGATGAACCCTTTTCCATGGTCATCTCACCGGACAGCAGCCGTATCGGGGTGGCGGGCATCAGCGGGAATTTGTTCATGGCACTCATGTATGACGCCAACGGCAACCGGTTGTGGGCGAATACCAACAGCAATGTCTACGCGGCCAATGACCTGGCGTTCGGTCCTGGAAATATCAGCTACTTCGCCGCCGGCACCTACTTTCCACAAGACCCGAACTCTTATCAGATGGCGATTGTGAAATTTGACGCGACGGGCAACCAGTCCTGGATAAAGAGCTACAGCGTCGGCGATCGGACTTTCCGAGTGGCGGTGGACTCCCAGGGAAATATCGTGGCTACCGGCATGGACGTAGTTGGCTACATGGACTGGATGACGATCAAGACGGATGCCAACGGCAACCTGCTCTGGTCGCACAGATATGACGCCGGCAGGAACAACGATGAAATCCCCACCATGCTGAAGCTCGACCCCTTCGATGCAGTTTACGTCACTGGTACCGGCGGGCCTAATCCAGGTTCAGGAACCCTCTCCTACCTGAAGGGCGTGGTCGCCAAGTACAATTCAGATGGGACGCCCCAGTGGGCGGCATGGGATGCGTATGCCGGCGGCAAGGCGATTGTTCTTGGAGCCGGAAATACCCTGGCGAGCCTTGGGTTTGGCTATCTGGTAACCACTCAGTACACCGAGACCGGCCTGCCGGATATTCCCCCGGCAGCACCGACAAATCTCAGCGGCTTTGCTTCATCTTGGGGTTCATCTTATGTGGTTAGTTTGAACTTTACCGACAATGCCACCAATGAATTCTGGGTAGAAGCCGAACGCTGCACAGGTTCAGGTTGCACGAATTTCACCAGAGTGGCTCAGTCGCGGGGGGAGAATGTGACAGGCCTGTCGGATACGACCATTACACGGGGCGTAACCTACACCTACCGGGTTCGGGCACGGGACTTCATGGGACTTTCAAACCCTTCGAACACGGTCGAGATCTCAGTACCTGCACCCAATCCACCCGTTGCGCCAAGCAACCTGACGTCGGCAATGAGCGGAACCAATGTGGCATTGAACTGGCAGGATAATTCGACCAATGAAAGCCAATTCTACGTTGAGCGTTGCCAGGGAGCAGGCTGTACCAGCTTCTCAGGCTTGGGCGCCAGCGGAGCCAACATACCCACCTGGACGGACTACAATGCTGCCGCGGGGCAGAGTTATTCCTACCGGGTACGCGCCTGGAACCTGGACGGTTACTCCCCCTATTCGAATATAGCCACGATCATCACCCCTGGCGACCCGGCACTGCCGGCTGCGCCAAGCAACCTGACTGCCGGGGCGCTCAGCAAAAGCCAGATCAGCCTGACCTGGACGAACAATGCCGCCAGCCAGGATGGCGTGAAGATCGAACGCTGCCGGGGATCGAATTGCACGAATTTCGTTCAGATCAAGACCGTGCCAGGGAGTGCAACAACCGATACCGATTCGGGCCTGGCAGCCAACACGGCGTATCGTTACCGGGTGCGTGCCCATAACCCGGCCGGCGACTCGCCCTATTCGAATATCACGGGAGCAAAGACACTGAGAAGGTAGGAAAAAGGGCGAGAAGGCGGTCAAGGCCGATCACTGCCAGTACTTTTGAAACAGCGCGTGCTCAGATTATGGCTTTGTCCGGGGGAGGTATGTGGTACTGTAGGTTTGGACAGAAACCGCCATTACTACTGCTATGGAAAGAACACGAATATGACGATCAAGTGGTATCCCGGTCACATGGGCAAGGCCCAGGAACAGATTTCCGAGGCGATTAGAAGAATCGACGTGGTTATCGAGGTCCTCGACGCCCGCCTCCCCGCCTCCAGCTCCAATCACCAGCTTGCAGAAATGCGCCGGAACAAGCCGTGCATCAAGGTGCTGAACAAGAAGGAGCTTGCGGACCCTGCCGTCACCAAGGCATGGGTCCGCACTTTCGAAACCGAGTCCGGGGTGCGCGCCCTCCCGCTGTCGGCGAAGCAGCACAGCGAGGTGAAGCAGCTGATCAAGCTCTGCCAGCGCCTGGCGCCAAACCGCGGCAGGCCGGGCCTGCCGGTGCGCGTCATGGTGGTCGGCATTCCCAACGTCGGCAAGTCGACCCTGATCAACACCCTGGCGGGAAAGTGCGTGGCCAAGGTCGGCGACAAGCCCGCCATCACCACCTGCGCCCAGCTGGTCGACCTGCGAAACGGCATCACCCTCTCCGACACGCCGGGACTCCTCTGGCCCGACATGACCGACCAGGTGGCGGCCTATCGCCTGGCAACCAGCGGCGCCATCGGGGCCAACGCCCTGGACTACACCGTCGTGGGACTCTTCGCCGCCGAATTCATGATGCAACGGTATCCGGAGCTGCTCAAAGAGCGTTACAAGCTCCCGGAGCTCCCCGACAACTCCACCGCGGTCCTCGAAGCGGTCGGCCGCTGCCTCGGCTGCATGGCTCCCGGCGGAGTGATCGATCTGCACCGGGCAGCCGAGGCCTTTCTCCGGGAGCTTCGGGCGGGGAAAATCGGCCGGATCAGTCTCGAAGAGCCGGAAAAGGATGCCGGCGGGACAGAAAATCTCGATTCCTCGGAGCGAAGTGAATGAACACGTGCAAACACCTTCAAATTATCCGGATTTCCGCCTGAAACCCTGGCAGCCGTGAGTATCCGCCATGGCCCATGACCTCACCGTCAAATCGATCCTCCGCTGCAACGCCGGCCGCGACCCGGAGCGGCTCACCCTTAAGTACCGGGCCATGCGGAAAAGCCCTCTCGGCTTCCTGCGGGGCACCAACCACCTCTTCTGCGAGACCGCTCCCGACTCGCCCCTGCTCCGCGCGGCGCCTGCCGTCTGGTCCTGCGGCGACCTCCACATCGAGAACTTCGGCAGCTACAAGGGGGACAACCGGCTCGTCTACTTCGACATCAACGACTTCGACGACAGCGCCCTGGTCCCCTGCACCTGGGACCTTCTCCACTTCATGACGAGCGTCCATGCCGCGGCAGAATCCCTCGGCTTCGACCATGACGCGGCATCCCGCCTCTGCACGGAATTCCTGACCGCCTACACCAGCGCCCTGCGGGAGGGAAAAGCCCGCTGGGTCGAGCGGGCCACGGCCCAGGGAATGGTGCTTAAACTCCTTAAAGGGCTGAAACGGCGCAAACGGTGCGACTTCCTCGACAGCCGCACCGTCAGCCGCGGGAAGAAGCGCAGCATCCGCACCGACACCGGCAAGGCCCTCCCCGCCACCAGGGAAGAGCGGAAAAAGATCGCCGCGTTCATGGCTGGATTCGCTGCGCAGCAGCCGAACCCCGGCTTCTTCACCCTCCTCGACGCGGCCCGCCGGATCGCCGGCACCGGCAGTCTCGGCACCGAGCGGTACGTCCTCCTGGTGGAGGGGAACGGCTCGCCGGACGAAAACTACCTCCTCGACCTGAAGCTCGCGTCCCCCTCCCCCCTCGCCCGCCGCTTCGCCGCGCTCCAGCCCCCGTGGCAGAGCGAAGCCGAGCGGGTCGCATGGGTCCAGCGCCAGATGCAGGCCATTGCCCCCGCGCTCCTGCAGCCGGTGGAGCTGGAAGGGCGATCGTATGTCATCAAGGAGCTCCAGCCCTCCGGGGACAAGGTGGAGCTCGACCAGTGGAACGGGAAGATCGAACGGCTTGAAGACATGATGACCACCATGGGGGAGATCACCTCTTGGGACCACCTCCGGGGGAGCGGCCGCAGAGGGGCGGCCGTCGCCGACGCCTTGATCGCCTTCGGCGAGGATGATACGTGGCCGGCTCCCCTCGCCACCCTGGCACGGGAGTGTGCTGCGCAGACCAGGCGGCAGTGGGAGGAGTTCTGTGCAGGGTACGATGGGGAGGTTTTCGAGATTCGGCGGACGGCTGTCCAGCAAGGCTCATGATGCCTGAGGAGAAAACAGTCGCGAAGTTGAGCTTTCGGCGGGGTTTCTCGGGAGGCTGCTGCATGATGTTTTCCCCGGATTTTTCAGGGGCAATTGCCGGGAGATAATTCAATCATTCTAATCGGCTAGCTTGACTGAACGCGTTTTATATCTCATACTTCGGGCAAAAAACGCCCATTTCTGGCCCTATTAGGGGTCTACTTCACACTGTTTCAATATTTTAATGTGCATAGACTAAATATCCAAAATGGGCAGATCACCGGTTCACGCGCGCGCGTGAACTGCTCATTAACGAGTTGAACACAGCAGAAGGAGAAACCCATGAAAGTCCGTGACAGCGGCATGCCCGACGAAGAAATGTGGACCGGTTTTTTTGAGCCGTCCAAGGTTCTGGCTGTTTTTGGTCTCGACCGTGGAGTACAGAATCTGGTGGAATTCGGTTGCGGCTATGGAACCTTTACGCTGGCGGCCGCCGGGATTACTTCGGGAACCGTCCATGCCCTGGACATAGAGCCGGAAATGGTGGATGTCGTCCGGCAAAAATGTGACGATGCCGCCATTACCAACGTCCAGGCAGCGGTGCGCGATTTTGTTACCGAGGGAACCGGACTAGCCGACAAATCCATGGACGCTGCCTTGCTCTTCAATATCCTGCATCACGAAGAACCGGTAGCCTTGATGAAAGAGGCCCTCCGAGTACTTAAACCAAACGGTATGCTGGCTGTTATTCATTGGAACTACGACCCCACGACCCCGCGCGGTCCGGCCATGGAGATTCGTCCCAGACCCGAACAGTGCATCGAATGGGGAAGGGAGGCCGGATTCCGTTTCAACGAGCGAAACCGCTACGACCTGCCGCCGTACCACTACGGGTTGCTTTTCAGAAAACCTTTTGCCTGATGAGTCCCATGCTGCCTGTGAGTCAGCCGAGAAACACAATGACAAGTGCGACACCTTTCGATGAACATGCTATCGATTACGACGTTTGGTTTGAGAAGCATCCCGATCTCTACCTGGCAGAGCTGGAGGCAGTGCGCAGTTTCATTCCTGCCAGCGGCAGTGGAGTCGAGATTGGCGTAGGTACCGGGCGCTTTGCGGCACCTCTTGGTATTTCCCACGGAGTGGAACCAGCGCCTCGGATGGCTGAACTGGCACATATGCGAGGGATTGAAGTTCTGGAAGGCACCGAAGAAGCCCTCCCACTTGCCAACGGCAGCTATGATTTCGCCATCATGGTAACGGTCGTCTGTTTCCTGGACGATGTAGCCCAGGCATTTCGGGAAGCCTGCCGCATCCTCAAGCCGAATGGAACTCTTATCATTGGATTCATCGACCGGGAGAGCGAACTGGGGCAGCACTACAACCAGAAAAAGGAACAGAACCAGTTCTACCGTGACGCTACCTTTTATTCGGTAGGCGAACTTGAAGAATTGCTGACCAAAGCTGGCTTTTCCGACTTTACACACCGGCAGACCCTGATGCCGGGAGAAGCAACAGGACTGGATGTCATGGAAGGTCATGGCAGAGGCGGATTTGTGGTCATACAATCGCACAAATCAGAAGGAGGAAGACCCATATGAAGGTAGGAATAATCCGTTGTCAGATAACCGAGGATATGTGTCCCGGAAGCACCGACTTCAAAGTAGCCAGAGAAGGGACGTTGGCCTTTGAGGAAACCGGCCCGGTAGAGATTATAGGGTTTCTTTCATGTGGCGGTTGCTCCGGCAAGAAAGCTGTGACCAGGGCGAAAATGATGGTTGACCGGGGGGCAGACGCCATCGTGTTTGCTTCCTGCATGAAAAACGGCAATCCGATCGGCTACCCTTGTCCACACTTCGCAGCCATCAAAGGGGCTGTTGAGAAAAAACTTGGAGCCGATACGAAAATCATCGACTGGACTCACTGAGATTCAACCATGACCTATTTCGACCTGCAGGAAGCGCTTCGAGTTCTGGGGCTGGGAGAAAGGGCCACCCTCAAAGAAATCAAAACCCGACATCGGGAGTTGGTAAAACGTCATCACCCGGATACCGGTGCCGTGGACGATCCTGATGCGATCCGGCAGGTAAACGCTGCCCACAAGATCCTTCTGGACTATGTCTCCGGATATCGCTTCTCATTTGCCGAGAATGAGTTCTACGAGCAGAACCCGGAAGCGCGGATTTTGATGCAATTCGCTGACGATCCGTTGTGGGGGAAGTAAAAAGGGAAATGTTCAACCAAGCGCAGCAGCGGTGAACCCGCTGTGCTCTCAGACGTTAACCAGCCAGAGATCATCCCTTTCCGTGTGATATGAGCCTACGAAAAATTGGCATTCTATGCGGTATCCTGGGCCCGCTCCTTTGGCTTTCACTCATCGGCGTTGCGGGAGCTATGCGACCGGAGTTCAATCACATCACGCATTACATCAGCGAGCTTGGGGAACGAGGGAGTTCCACGGAGGTCATGATGCGATATGCAGCATTCGAAT
>NZ_JAUQXO010000001.1:0-4618 GCF_030834625.1 Geobacter sp. | reverse complement strand
AAATGCCAAGCAACTTGAGTCAAAGGCCAGAAAGCATATGCGGCATTTACAGAACAACCGAACCAAAGTGAAAAAGTTCTTCGAGCACCCCTGTGCTGCCTATGCATCTTAATTGCTCTGTTTATTTGCCGGAGTAATAGTAATCAAAAGGGGTTTTTAAGTGCTTGTAATTTTGTTGGTGTTGGTAATTTTCACCAATATTTCACTCGTCGTTACTTTGATAAGAATGAGTACAAAGCACAAAAACTTGTTCGAGAATATGGCGTTTGGAGGCATCGTTTACGGTTCTGTTAATAAATTGGCAAGGTTGATTGAATTTATTATCACCAGAAAATTTCTTGATTTAAATGACCGGTTGCTGTCAGTATCTTGAATTGCTTTTGTAATTTCATTCATAGCTTCACTGTTTTTGATGTTTGTAGCACTGTTTCACAGTTCGTAAACTTCAACCAATTTCTTTGTTAATTGTCAAATACGTATTCCCAACGGGTACTTCCAGGGGACCGTCGCTACGCGCCGGCCCCTGAAGCCTGACGTTGGGAGTGACTTTTATCAGGATTCAGTGGGCTCGCCTATGGATATAGTCAATAAAGTAATTCTTGTTATTGGTTTGCTCTTGTATTTGCCATTGCTCTTTGTAACCGCTATGTCGACAGATTCTCCGGGTTCAGGTCAGCACTGGGCACATTGGTTTTTTATGGTCGGGAATGCAGCGCTTGGCCCTTTTTGTTTGTTTGGGCTTTCTTCGCCAGATCGTAGGCGGTGGGGGTTGGTAGGAATCGTAATTTGCCTGCTTTCCTGGGTAGTACTGCAGTTGGTTTGCAATGGGCGTTTTACCTGTTCTTGAAGCGGTCAAATTACCACCGAGTTGAAAGGTTTATCCTTTCCCAACGGGTACTTCCAGGGGACCGTCGCTACGCGCCGGCCCCTGAAGCCTGACGTTGGAGGTGGAGTCTCAATGCGAAAGTTCATCTTCATCCTTATTGCAGCCAGTTTGCTCTCCTCTTGCGGGGATGATAGTAATTCTTCCCAGCCAACTGCAACCACCCTCTACATCTCCATGGGATCTCTACAGTGCACTGGCGGTGGAACCTCGCTGCCCGAACTGGAGCGTCAGCTCACGGGTGCAGGTGTCCCAATTCATTCCTCAAGCTGTGGCATCGATGGTCAGGCCCGTGCTGCCGTGTGCGGCACACCAGATGGACGTATCGCCATTGTTGAAGTTCCAGCAACACAGGTTGCGGCTGCTTTAGCGCTCGGCTATGCGCCTCTTAGCGACCTGCCGAATGCTACAAAGGTGGCATGCCAATGAACTGAATATCCTGAAAATAAGGATTTGATAGGGTTCCAACGGGTACTTCCAGGGGACCGGCTCTTCGCGCCGGCCCCTGAAGCCAGACGTTGGGTGAAAAAAACTGATGGAAATTATCGGAGGTGAAATGGAAAAACTAATTTTGGCGACAATTAAGCTTATGCTAGCTGTAGTTATTGTCAGTTCTCTAGGTTGCACCGATAATGATAAATATGAATATGAAAGTTATTCTAATTTTAATAAAGCACAAAGGCTCTTAGATAGTCCGTCAATTGAAAATTTAAAAGCTGCAGAATCACATTTAAAAAAAGTGGATATGCGAAGTGTATTGTACAAAGATGCGCAAAATTTACTACAGAGAATACCATCAGATCTGAAAAATTTAGAAAATAATAACTATGAAACAGAGCTAAAAAAAATTACTAAAGAGCAACTTGCTGAAATTTACAGTGATAGGTGGCTTAATAAATTTGGAACAGCTACAGAAATCACATTTACTGGTAATAAAAAAAGAACTATGAAGGTGATGGTAAGCTATCAAGCAAATCAAGCCAACAAAGTAATACACGACTATTCCTTAATTGATAATGCAAAAAAAGCTGGAATCAAAAGAATTGAATTTCACGATTGGAGTGGATTCTCGAAAGAGTATCTTTCTCACGATATAAAATAAAATCATAAATAGTATCCATAAAAATACATCTGACCCGCAAAATCGGTCAGGTGTTCTCCATCAGTTGGCGATGAAGAATAAAGAGGAATTGACGTGATCAATAATCCAACACGACACAAAGTCAAGGAGGCAGAGTTTCATCTTCAAAACGCACAAGAACACTATCAGGAGGATGAGGTATTTTCATACTTCCTTAGTGCATTTCTGTCTGCGGCTAGAAGCATCACGTTCTATATGCAGAAGCAATACGGAAAAGTCAGTGGGTTTCCAGAGTGGTACTGCATAGAACAAATAAAAATGGTTGCCGATGCCGAACTGAAATATTTAAATGAAGCAAGGGTTGAAGACGTGCACCGAAAACCTGTTCATACAGGGGCTACTCGCGCTTCTTCGTGTGGTATTGATGCAATATTACTCAAAGAAGGTGAAGAGTGTCCCCTCAGTACAGAAACCGTGGTTTCCCAAGACACCACAGAATCGCAAAATGTCACACTTAGGAGATATTTTGCCGATCGCGACTATATTGAGACAATTGAGTTCTGTTCATCGCAGTTGTCCAAGCTCACTACTTTGGTAGCCGAGTGCGAGTCAAGGTTTCTTTAGAAGTCAAACTAAGGCTGTAAATTTTCAGGGCATTGTCCAACTGCTACTTCCAGGGGACCGTCGCTATCGCGCCGGCCCCTGAAGCCTGACGTTGGACAACCAAGAATACGGAGGATGACAATGAGTTCACCAAATTACGTGTGGGAGAAAATGTATGTTGCAGTTGATTGCCTTTGCGGGGATGGGCAATTCAAGAAGCGTTTAGAAAACGCCACCGTGTCTGGTCTTATTCGGCTGAATGACGACGATCTAAGCGGAGAACTGCGAGATGACCTGAAGTACATTCTCGATTGGACGAAACGAAATATTACTGAAGGTCACCTTCAGAAGGAACCGAATGAATTAGAGAGAAAAATGCTAATAGAGAAAATACTTCACGTGCTTATTGAGTCAAACAACAATATATGAGTAATTACTAGTCTGGTGAAGTAAGTTTAAGGAGATTATATGAGAGTATTTATTATCATAGTTCTAGTGGTTATATTCGGCTCCTCGACTACTTTTGCTGCGAATTCGCAAGAGCGGAGCAAATATGCAAGGCAATATGCAACATATTATGAACGCATACAAGTGGGGGCTACTGCACAGGCATCAGGAAAAGATAGAAAAACACTCCATATTCAACTCAAGTATAATCTCGACGACTTTGTAGTATCGGTGGCTATGGGCCATATAAATGAATGGAAGAATCTTGGTTTTAACAAAGTCATAGTTTCTGATCAATACAAATCTTGGACTCACAAAATTGAATAGCTGCGATGGAATATCCAACTTGTGATACAGATAGAGTTGGCCCACTGAGATTCTGCTACATATAAAAAACAAAACGTTCAACTTTTTTTAGGCGCAACGCCGGTGATCCCAGTGTGCTCACAGCTGTTGTCGCCAATAAAAATAAGGAGACACTTCTGATGCGCAAGTTACCTATCTTTCTAGGTATATTCATTTTTTCCCTTCTTCTTTCAGGTGAGAGCAGAGCTGGCAAGAATGAGGAGGCAAAGAAGTTTATCAAAAAGGTCTTTAATGATTCCTACATTATTCGGGGAAACAATGCGACAACGAAAAATACGCTAACCATCGATAGATGTAAGATTAATTTTGTTTATACAATAAATGGAACAATTTCAGAAAAACAATCGTGCAACATGAAAGACTTGAATCCGGATGACATCAATGATGGCGGGGGGATGATTACGATAGGCACTGTAAACGGTGACAGAAAGGTGAAGGTCTCCACATTACCCAACCTCTATTGGGCTTTATCTCTAAGCTATGATCAAAGCAAATATCCGGCCGAAAAAGTGATGTCATCGTTGAGAACTGTTATCTCAAATTGCAAATAAAGAAAGCAGTTGCCCAACGGGTACTTCCAGGGGACTGTCGCTTCGCGCCAGCCCCTGAAGCCTGACGTTGGAGTTCTTGACCAGCAACAAGACAAGTAGGGGTAAAAACTCATCAACGTCAGTGGCGGTGCAAAATGCCCCACGGCGCCCGGCAGTGGCAAAGGTTGAAATCCGGTGGCGCGTGGCATTTCGCACCGGCGGCGTTAGTGGTTCACGAACTGGCGGTGTTGCCCTTGCGTTGTGGCTTCAGCGGCCGTGACAGCGGTGGCGATTTCGGCAGTCAGCACATTCAACCGGTTTTAGCGCTTCAACGGTTGTGGACCGTCAGCGGGAAACGGCAGAGGAAAATCCGGCAGGGTCCGGCGGTGGCGGGTCCGGCAGTTTTGTCCCAGTCAACAGCAGGTCTCTCCTTCACCGGCAGTGGCAGTGCAATCACTACACACATTCCAACTGTTGCTTCCAGGGGACCGTCGCTATCGCGCCGGCCCCTGAAGCCAGACGTTGGGTTTCGATAGGAAGAATGGCAAGAAGAAACTACATGATCATTCTGGTAATACAAGCGTTGGCTGGAATCACTTTTGTGGTAGCAGCTTGGAAATCAGATCGTGCCCTAGACAAAAGTGGAATTGGCGACCCAGAGAGATTCACCTTCTGGAACGAGATAGCAGGCATATCATTCAATGTATT
>NZ_JAUQXO010000016.1:0-37526 GCF_030834625.1 Geobacter sp. | reverse complement strand
TAATAGATTTCAACTTCGTTCAATTTTAACTAATTCCTTGACATTAGTTTCAATTCCAGTACATTTCGCCGTAAACTACCTGGCTTTGCGGGAATGGGCGATGAAATTCAAAAACAACGTCAGAAAGATCAGAGAAGAACGGCTCATGAGCAAGGCAGAGCTTGCACGCCTTGCGGGGGTTTCACCGGCCACCATTGACAGGATAGAACACGGTGAGGAGTGCCGGATGGAGACCAAGAGAAAGATCATTCTTGCCTTTGGTTTTTCATTGTCCGAGAAGGAAGCGGTCTTTCTCGATTAACCTTGTGAACGGGAATTCCCTATGTTTTTCTCCAAGAAAAAGGATCTCGTCGGTATCGACATAGGTTCCAGCTCCGTGAAGCTCGTGCAGCTCAAAGAGCAGAAGGGGGCCTGGCAGCTTCTGAATGTCGGCACGATGCCGTTGCCGCCGGAAGCCATTGTCGACAATACCCTCATGGACAACTCGGCGATCGTCGACGCGGTCAAAAACCTCGACAAGAGCCTCTCCGTCAAGATCAAGGAAGCCGCATGTTCCATCTCGGGGAACACGGTGATCATTCGCAAGATCAAGCTTCCCGCCATGCCCCCCGAAGAGCTGGAGGACCAGATCCGGTGGGAGGCTGAGCAGTACATTCCCTTCGACATCAACGATGTCAATATCGATTTTCAGATCCTCGAGCCCGACGAGGATGACCCCACCCGCATGAATGTGCTCCTCGTGGCGAGCAAGAAGGAGATCATCAACGACTACGTGAACGTCTTCGCCGAGAGCGGCTTCAAGCTCGTCATCGTCGACGTGGACTCCTTCGCGGTGCAGAACGCATTCGAGCTCAACTACGAAAGCGCTCCCGAGGAGGTTGTGGCCCTCATCAACATCGGTGCCAGCATCCTCAACCTCAATATCGTTAAGGGAGGGGTTTCGCTCTTTACCCGGGACGTGCAGATGGGGGGAAACCTCTTTACCGAAGAGATCCAGAAGCAGTTCGCGTTGAGCAGCGCTGAAGCGGAGCGGGTCAAGGTGACCGGCGATTTTCCCGACCAGGCAAAGCTTCGGGACGTTATCGCCCGGGTCAACGAAACTCTTTCCATCGAGGTGCGTCGTTCCCTTGACTTCTACAATACCACCGCCGGCGAGGGTAAGGTCGGCAAGGTCTACCTCAGCGGCGGCGCAGCGAAAACCGCCATGCTCGCCGAGGCGATCCAGAACAGGCTTGGCGTGCCGGTGGAAATGCTTAATCCCTTCAGGAAGATAAGCTGCAGCGAAAAGGAATTCGACCCTGAGTATCTTCAGGAGATCGGGCCTCTCGTTACGGTAGCCCTGGGACTGGCCACAAGGAGGGTTGGGGACAAATGGTAAGAATCAACCTGCTCCCGGTCAGAACGTCGAAAAAGAAAGAGACCGCCCAGCAGCAGCTGGCGATTCTCGGTATCTCCGCGCTGATCGTGCTTATCGCCGGTCTTGGGCTCTTCGTCTATGCCCAGGCGAGGATCAAAGCCACCAAGGAAGAGATCGCGAAGGCGGAAAGTGACCTTCAGCAGCTCAAGGTCAAGATCGGCGAGTTGGAAAACATCAAGAAACTGAAAGACGACGTCACGAAGAAACTCGATGTGCTCGGCCAGCTCCGCAAGGGGAAAACCGGCCCCGTCCGCAGACTCGCCTCCCTGAGTGACGCGACCCCTGAAAAACTCTGGGTAACCAAGTATACCGAGAGCGGTGCGAGCGTCAGTATCGGGGGGATTGCCCTCGACGAAGACCTCATCGCGACATTCATGCGCAACCTGCAAGGGTCGGAAGACTTCACTAACGTTGAACTTGTCGTGTCGGAACAGACAGATGTTGCCGGCGTGAAGGCCAAGCGGTTCGAGCTTACCTGTGTACTCAAGGCGGTCAAGAAGGAAGAACCGCCCGCACCGAAGAAATAGCCACCGGTCAGGGACTCTCCATGGATCCGAGAATCGAAAAACTGCTGAAGCTTCCCAAGAAACAGAAGATAGCACTTCTTGTCGCCATTGTGGTGTTTGAAGGCGCGGCCCTCTACTGGGGACTCTTGCTGCCGCGGCAGCAAGAGCTCAAGGATCTTCGCGGCCGCCTGGAAGGGCTGCAGAACGAGGTGCAGGACAAGCAGAAGATCGCCAACAACCTCCCCCAACTGAAGCGCGAGTATCAGCAACTGCAGAAGGATCTCGACCTGGCCCTCACGGAACTGCCGAACCAGAAGGAGATTCCGACCCTGCTGACCAGCATCACCAGCGTCGGCAAGGGAGCAGGAAACGACTTCCTTCTCTTCAGGCCCAAGCCGGAAGTTCCCAAGGACTTCTATGCCGAGGTGCCGGTTGATATCTCCGTTTCCGGCTCCTTCCACAGCGTTGCCAATTTTTTCACCGCCGTGGGGAACCTGCCGAGGATCGTAAACATCACCAACGTCTCCTTTGCCGACATCAAGCAGGCGGGAGGCAAGACCAGCGTCAAGGTAAACTGTCTCGCTACGACGTTCCGCTTCCTCGAAAAGAAAGAGACCAAGGATGACAAGAAGAAATAGCACCAACCTGCTCCTCCTTGCCGCAGCAGCCTCGCTGGTTCTGGCGTGCGCGGGGTGCAAGAAGGCTGAAGAGGGCGCGCCCCCGGCACCGGCGGCCACCACCACGAAGCCCGCTGCCCCGGTCAAGCCTCCTGTACAGGCACAGACCTCGTCCGCCCTCCCCGTGGCGAGTATTTCACCAACGCTCGATTTCACCGGTCGGAAAGATCCCTTCAAGCCATTCATCCAGCCCAAGGTCGAGAAACCGGCAGCCGGCCGCGGATCCCTTACCACCTCAGGCTCACTTCCCATCCAGGGATACACGGTGGAGCAGTTTCGCGTCAGCGGCATCATCGCCGGTTTCAAGGAGAACAAGGCGCTCATCGTTGATCCGGCCGGCAAGGGGTATGTCGTCAAGGCGGGGATGAAGATCGGCAACAACAACGGCGTGATAACGAAAGTAACTCCGTCGTACCTTGAGGTGGCTGAACGTTCAAGGGATGACGTGACCGGCAAGATAACCCGGCGGACAGTGAAGCTCGCGCTGCCGAAGAAAAACTAACAGGCTCCCAAGGAGACTCCCGATGAGAATCCAACTCTCAATATCCCGTAACCTCATGCTCCTTTCCCTGCTGGGTGCATTGTGCGGCTGCGCCGCCTCCAACGCCGCAGTCAAAAGCGACACGGGGGCAACCCAGACGGCAGCGCGTGTGATACGGGACATCCGGGTCGCGGGGGAGGGGGACAATGCCCAGGTAATCATCTCGGCTGACCAACCCCTGGCCTATACCTTCTACACGGTTGCCAATCCCCCCAAAGGGGTCATAGACCTGGCCCAGGTGGAACCGGGCTCCTTTGTCGCGCCCATGGAGATCAACTCAGGGAACATCAAGCGGATCGTGGCCACCCCGGTTGGCGAGGGCGAAACAGCCATGACCCGTGTCGAGGTTTACCTTAATCGGGATGTGGAGATGACGGCCGCCACCGACACGTCGGACAAGGGGACCATGCGTCTTTCCTTTGTGCCGCCGCCGGCTCCGGTTCCTGCCGCCGTCGTTGCGGAGCCCATGGCTCCCCAGCCGGTCCAGCCGGTCCAGGAAGCGTCACCTCAAAAGCCTGCTGAAGCCGCACCTACCCCGGCAGAGCAGAAGCCCGCCAGCGCCATCACCGCCATCACCCCCCGGAAAGGTTTCCTGGAGATCCAGACCACGGGTGACGTGGCCGATTTCAAGACCTTCCGGCTCGCCAAGCCCGATCGCCTGGTGCTCGATATCTTCGGCGTCAAGGCAGCCATGGCCCAGAAGATTGTGCCGGTCAACAGCATGGGGATCGGCACCGTCCGGGTTGGTGCCTATCCCGACAAGGTGCGCCTCGTTCTTGACGCCGCCGGTGGCAGCCTTCCCGCCTTGACGGTGGAGAGAACCGCCGCCGGCCTTGCCGTCGTTCCCTCGTCCGCCCCGGTGGCTGCTGTCCGACCCGCTTCGGCAGCCGTGCCCGCCAGGCCTGTAGATGCGGAGCCGGTGCCCCCCGCCCTCGTGACGGGAGCGGCGCCCAAGATGGAAGCCAAGCCCTTGGCGCCCACGGGTGTGGCTGAAATCGAATCGATCGACTTCAAGGTGGTGGACGGCATTTCCCGCATCGCCATTGCCACGAATGGTCCCTGCGACGTCGAAAAGCCGGCCAAGTCCGCCGACGGCCTTACACTGAATCTGAAAAACTGCATCCTGCCGCGCAAATGGCAGCGGTTTCTCGACACGAGCGCCTTCGCCAGCGTCGTCGAGCGGATAACCCCCTACCAGGTCAAGACCAAGGGACGCAACGACGTAAAGGTGCAGGTGAAGCTCCGCAGCCAGACAACCTATGAACTCCGCCGTGACGGCGGCATCGTCTACCTGGATCTGAAGAATCCCGCCGATATCGATGCTCCGCGGGTAGCCCATGAGCTGGTCCAGCCGGGCGAGTCAGACCGCACCGCACCCGTGGCAGCCAGGTCCCAGGCCGCGCCGGCGGCGGTAACTCCCGTCGTCGACGGGAAGAAGGTCTACACGGGGCGCCGCGTTACCCTTGAGTTCTCCGACGCTGACGTCAGGAAGATCTTCCAGCTCATCGCCGAGGTCAGCAACCTCAACTTCATCGTCGGCGACGACGTCACCGGCACCATCAGCCTGAAACTGGTGAACGTCCCCTGGGACCAGGCCCTCGACGTGATTCTCGACAACAAGGGGCTCGGGATGCAGCGCGACGGCAACATCGTCCAGATCCGCCCCAAGGGCAAGATCCAGACCCTGGCCGACGAAGAGCAGAACATGAAAAAGGCCAGAGAAAAGGCCATGGAGCTCAAGACCGAGGTCTTCGAAGTCAACTATGCCGCGGTGAACGACGTGGTTACCCAGTTCAGCGCCATCAAGAGCGAGCGGGGGATGATCTCCCAGGACACCCGGACCAACCGGGTCATTGTAAAGGACATCGCGCCGGTGCTGGCCGAGATGAAAAACCTTCTGAGGAATCTCGATACCCCCGAGAAGCAGGTCCTCATCGAGGCCCGGATCGTCGAGGCCACCTCCACCTTTGTCCGCGACATCGGGGTCCAGTGGGGGATTCACTACCGGGACGGTTCCGCGGGGATCCTCGGCATCAACGGCCTCGACACCGGATTCGGAGGGATCGTTACGCCGCCTCCCCTCGTCGGGTTCCCGTCGCCAAGCACATCGGGCGGTCAGGTCGGCATCTCCTTCGGCAAGCTCACCAGCAACCTCCAGGTGGACCTGCGGCTGTCGGCCGCAGCAACGGCAGGCCTCGTGAAGATTGTCTCGTCGCCCAAGGTGGTGACCCTCAACAACAAGGCGGCCAAGATCTCCCAGGGGCAGTCGATCCCGTACCAGAACACAACATCCACCGAAGGGGCCAAGACCGAATTCGTGGAGGCCGCTCTGACCCTTGAGGTGACGCCGCACATCACCTCCGACGGCAGCATCTCCATGAAGATCAAGGCCACCAACAACTCAGCCGGCACCGGCAACCCGCCCCCCATCAACAAGAAGGAAGCCACCACGGAACTTCTCGTGAAGAACGGCGAAACGACCGTCATCGGTGGAATTTTCGTCGACAGCGATACTGATGAGAGCACAGGCGTTCCGTTCCTGATGGATATCCCGCTGCTGGGGTGGCTGTTCAAGTCGAATACGAAAAACAAGACCAAGACTGAGTTGCTGATTTTCATTACACCGAAGATTGTGAGTTGACCCGTTTAATATTCGACTAAGGAATGTTGGAGGCAAGATGAGATACGCAGGTACAATGATTAAAGCGATGGTCACACTACTACTATTATTTGTTGCTGGTTGCGGTGGAAGTGGTGGAAGTGATGGTAATAATAAAAATGGTGGATTGACCATTGCTAAGTCTCAGGTTGACGATAGCACCTACACACAAGCGTCTTTTACAATAACCTATACTAATCCTTATCAGAGTAATGTTCTCGGTGTTGAATTAAAAATCACCACTGATTCCGATATTGCAGGGTATAACTCTTCTTTTACTGAGTCTCTTAACAATTCAGGAATAGTCACTTATACGTTTTTGTTGCCGAGAGATACTGTGAGTGATAAGTATTTTCATATAACAGCTAAAACTGGGGATTTGCTTGCATCAAATACTGTAGTGGTGCTTAAACAGGGTACGGTCTCTTCTACTCCTCCCACGCTTTCTGTTGCTCCTTCGAGTACAATTACTTTTGCGGCTACTGATCCGATTAGTACAAGTCGAAGTGTTCTCTTGTCGGGAGGTTCCGGAGTTTATTCAGTTTTGGCGATGAATCCGACTCCGAGCCCGAATATTAGTGCAGCTATTTCTGGAAATGTCTTAACCGTGAAAAAGGAGACAGCTGCTACTGGTGGTCTGGTGACAATACTCGTGGTTGATACTTCGACACCGGCTGGAAATACTTCTATTATGGTTAATTTCTAAAGCGTATTGATGTTAAACTCAATTATTGCGTAAAAACAGTTTGTTATTATGATGTAAAACTATGAAGAAAAGCCAGGGTCGCCCTGGCTTTTCTTTAATTTTGAGAGGTTACCATGCTCCGCTACCTAACCGCCGGTGAATCCCACGGTCCGCAACTGACGGCCATCATCGAAGGGCTTCCCGCAGGACTGAAAATTTCCGAAGAGACGATCAACGTCGATCTGGCCCGTCGTCAGGGGGGGTACGGCCGCGGTGGCCGGATGCTGATCGAGAAGGACGAGGTGCAGATCCTCTCCGGGGTCCGGTGGGGCGAGACCATCGGCTCTCCCGTCACCCTCTGCGTCGTGAACCGCGACTGGGTCAACTGGCAGGAGAAGATGTCGCCCCACGAGCGGCACCGGGACGAGAAGATCCGGGTCACCCGCTCGCGCCCCGGCCACGCCGATCTCCCCGGCGCCATGAAGTACAATCATCGCGACGTGCGCAACATCCTGGAGCGTTCCAGCGCCCGGGAGACCGCCGTGCGGGTGGCGGTGGGCTCCGTGGCCCGTGCGTTTCTGGACGCCTTTGGTATCACGGTGAGCGGCTTCGTGGTGGAGCTGGGGGGGATCCGGGCGGAGCGGCGGGGACTTTCCTCCGATCGGCTGCGGGAGTTGGCCGCCAAGTCCGAGCTTGCCACCTATGATCCCGGGGCTGAGGAGCGGATGAAGGCCTTCATCGATTCGGTGAAGGAGGCTGGCGATACGGCGGGTGGGGTCGTGGAGGTGGTCGTCTCCGGGGTTCCGGTGGGGCTTGGGAGCCATGTCCAGTGGGACCGCAAGCTCGACGCCCGGCTCGCCCTGGCGGTCATGAGCATCCAGGCCATCAAGGGGGTGGAGATGGGCCTCGGCTTCGAGACGGCCCGGCGCCCCGGCTCCCAGGTCCACGACGAGATCTACTACGATTCGACCCGTATTGCGCGGGGTGAGGGGGCGGGCTTTTTCCGCAAGACCAACAATGCCGGCGGCATCGAGGGGGGGATCACCAACGGCGAGGAGATCGTGATCCGCGCCGCCATGAAGCCGATTCCTACCCTCTACAAGCCTCTCAGGTCGGTGGACATGCTGACCAAGGAGTCCTTCGAGGCGACGGTTGAGCGCTCCGACGTCTGCGCCGTGCCGGCCGCGGCCGTGGTGGCGGAGTCGGTGGTCGCCATTGAGGTTGCCAATGCGTTCCTGGAGAAGTTCGGCGGCGATTCCCTTGCCGAGGTGCGGCGCAACTACGATGGCTACATCGACTACCTCCGTTCCTTCTAACGTGCGCAACGTCGTTCTCACCGGCTTCATGGGGACGGGGAAGAGCAGCGTCGGCAGGCTGCTGGCCGACCGGCTCGGCTTCCGGTACTGCGATCTCGACGCACAGGTTGTTGCCGCAGCAGGCATATCCATAAACGAGATTTTCGCTCGTCACGGAGAGCCCCATTTCCGCGCCCTCGAAACCGAGGCGGTGCGGCGCATGGCCCGGGAGGAGCGGTGTGTTGTCTCCACCGGAGGGGGGGCGGTCATTGCGCCGGAAAACCGGCGCCTGCTCCGTGAGGCAGGGGTGGTGGTGAA
Source organism: Geobacter sp. (assembly GCF_030834625.1). NCBI lineage: Bacteria > Pseudomonadati > Thermodesulfobacteriota > Desulfuromonadia > Geobacterales > Geobacteraceae > Geobacter > Geobacter sp. The sequence goes on along the minus strand of NZ_JAUQXO010000016.1, from coordinate 29,428 downwards.
TCTCACCGCCTCGGTGGACGAGGTCTGCCGGAGGCTGCGGGAGGAGACGGACCGTCCCCTATTGAAGGACGACCGCTCGGGGGAGCGAATTGCTGCCATGATGGCGGAACGCGAACAGTTCTACGCCGTTGCGGACTTGAGGATTGACACTACCGGCAAAAGCGTGGAAGATGTAGTCGCTGAAATCATCGGTTTTCTTGAAGAGAAAGGATGCGCGTGGAAACGCTGACGGTGGGCCTCGGCGACAGGAGCTATACGATCCGGGGGGGAAGCGGAATCCTCGGGGGGATCGGTGCGGTCTGCAGAGAGCTGGGACTCGGGAGGCTCGCCGCGGTGGTGACTAATACCACGGTCGGTCCTCTCTACTACGGGCCCGTGGCCGAGTCTCTGGCTGAAGCAGGTTTTTCGCCGTTCAGGGTGGAGATCCCCGATGGCGAGGAGTTCAAGAACAGCGCAACCCTGAATGCTATCTACGACCTCCTCATCGCCGGTGGGCTCACCCGCGACTCGTTCATCGTCGCCCTTGGCGGCGGTGTGGTGGGGGATATGGCGGGGTTTGCAGCAGCCACCTACCTGCGCGGCATCCCCTTCGTCCAGGTGCCCACCACGCTCCTTGCCCAGGTGGACAGCAGCGTCGGCGGCAAGACCGGCATCAACCATCCCCGCGGCAAGAACCTTATCGGTGCCTTCTATCAGCCCCAAGCGGTCATCATTGATGTGGAAACCCTTTCGACCCTTCCGGAGCGGGAATATCTTGCCGGCATGTCCGAGGTGGTCAAGTACGGTGTGGTCCTCGACCGGGAGCTCTTCGGGGAGGTCGAGCGGAGCGTCGCGCCGCTCCTTGCCCGTGATCGGTCTGTTCTCACCCGGATCATCATGGGCTGCTGCGCCATCAAGGCGTCGGTGGTGGAGAAGGACGAGCGGGAAGCGGGCCTGCGGGCGGTTCTCAATTACGGTCACACCCTCGGTCATGCCGTTGAAACCCTCGCCGGTTACGGAACCTTTCTCCACGGCGAGGCGGTGGCCATCGGCATGGTGCAGGCGGCAAAGCTTGCCGAGCACCGGGGTGAGGCGACGGCGGCCGATACGGAGCGGCTCCGTGCCCTCCTTGCATCCCTGAAGCTGCCGGTGGAGCTTCCCGTCTTCGCTGCACAGGAGTACCGCGAGGTTCTGCTGAGGGACAAGAAGGCACGTGACGCGGGGCTCAGCTTCATTCTCAACAAGGGGATCGGCGACTTCTCCATCGTCAGGCTCCAGGACCTCTCCGAGGTGCTCGCCGTCTGCGGGATCGGGGGATGACCATGAATCAGGGTACCGAATCGTTCTGGACGGATATCAAGCGCTATGAGGATATCCTGACCACTGACCCGGCTTCCTACTGCTTCGCCCCCCTGGCGGAGCTTTACCGCAAGGTCGGGCTCCTGGACGACGCCATCGACACCGCCCGCAAGGGGATCGAGCTCCATCCTGACTATGTGGGGGGGTATCTGGCCCTGGGGCGTGCCTGCTTCGAAAAGGGCGAGCAGGCCGAGAGCAGGGCCGCGCTGGAGCGGGTCGTGCGGGTCACTCCCGACAACCTCATTGCCCAGAAACTCCTGGGCCAGATCTATAGCGACATCGGCGAAAATAACCTCGCCCGCAAGGCCCTTGAAACGATCATTGCCCTCAGCCCCGACGACCTGGAAAGCAAGGTTGCCCTCGATGGTCTTCTTTTGCGCGAGCAGAGCTTCGAGCCAGACGCAGATCTCTTTTCTGCAGGCGACGAGGCGTCAGGGGAGACTGAGCTCCGGTTCGACGATGATGAATTTCTCCTTGAGGAAGCGGAGATTATCGAGGAATTGAGCGATGAAATCCTCGACGACGAGATCCAGGGGGAGGAATTCTCCGGAGAGGCAAATTTCGCTGGTGAAGAACAACTGCTTGACGCGGACACCCAGGCCTCGGGAGAATTGGGTTCCGATCCCCTGCAGACGGCAACCATTGCGGAACTCTACGTCGACCAGGGATTCCTCAAGAAGGCGCTCAAGATCTACCGCGATCTTCTGGACGCCAACCCGGACAATGAGGAACTCCGTGAGCGGACCGTGGCCCTCAAGCACCGGATCGACGAGGACGATGCCCGTGCCCGGGAGAATGCCTTTACGTCCGCGATGCCCTTCGGCGAAGAGTTTGCCGAAGCAGCCAAAGACCAGGAAGCGCTCCGTGAGGACCTCCCTGCCGGTTCCAGGGAGGAGGGTGATGCCGTGGCAGTGCTGGAAGGGTGGCTCGCCACCATCGGGAGGATGCGCGAATGCCGTTCAGGGAGACGCTGAAGGGGATCGTGGAGAGCGTCGAGGGGGGGCTCGGCGTAACCATCATGGGGTACGACGGCATCGCTATCGACGAGTACTTTCTGGAAAACGCCGGCGTGGACCTGCACCTGATGTCGGTCGAGTATGCCTCTCTGCTGAAGGAGGTAAAGCGTACGGCGGAGGTTCTCAAGTCCGGCGGGCTGGAAGAGCTGACGGTGAATACCGGGCGGGTGAGGGTCATCGTGAGGGTCATCAATGACGACCTGTTCATCGCGTTGACCCTTGACCATCACGGCAACTACGGCAAGGGGCGCTTCCTGCTCCGCCGTGAAGTCCACGCCTTGCGCGAGAACCTTTCCTGACGGCACGAGCGGACAATCCCCACTTCATGGAGGCACCGATGAACATCCTCGTGGTTCACGGCCCGAATCTCAATCTGCTCGGCACTCGCGAGCCCGGCATCTACGGTTCCCTCACCCTCGACCGGATCAATGAATCCATCGCCGCCCTGGCCGCCGAGCTCGGCTGCTCGGTTTCCTTCTTCCAGTCCAATGGAGAAGGGGACCTCATCGATGCCATCCAGAAGGCGTGCGGCTGCTGCGACGGCATCCTCATCAACCCGGCGGCGTACACCCACACGAGTGTTGCCATCCGCGACGCCCTTTCCGCTGTGGCCCTTCCAGTCGTGGAGGTCCACCTGTCCAACATCCACTGCCGTGAAGAGTTCAGGCACCACAGTTTCATCGCTCCGGTGGCCGTCGGCCAGATCGCCGGATTCGGCGCTGAAAGCTATCTGTTGGGACTGCGCGCCCTTTTTACTCACATTAAAAAAGAGATTGTCACCAAAGTATGAACATGCTAAAAAACAGGATCGTTAAGGCACAAGGATACGCGGAAAAACAGGATGTTGACGCGGTCCTTTTTTTTAACCTCAGTAACGTCCGGTACCTCGCCGGCTTCACGGGCAGCGACGGTGCGTTGGTTGTCGGCAGGGAAGCGTGCTGGTTCCTGACCGATTCCCGCTATACCACCCAGGCGTCCCGGGAGGTTACGGGGTGCCCCACGATCGAGTACCGCATCAAACTGGACGGCATCGCGGAACTTCTTGCCGGCAAGGGGTTCAGACGGGTCGGCTTCGAGGCGGAACACACGACGGTCGCTCTTCTCACGGCCCTCACCGCAAAGGCTCCCGGGGTGGAGTTCGTCCCCATCGGGGAGGATATCACCTCGCTCCGCATGGTGAAGGACACCGGCGAGCTTGATCTGCTGGCCGAGACGGCCCGGATCGCTTCAGAAGCCCTTGTCTCGTCCCTCGGGGGACTCAGGGCAGGGGTGGTCGAGCGTGATTTCGCCCTGGATCTGGAGTTCGCCATGCGGCGGGCAGGGGCCGATGACAAGTCGTTCGATTTCATCGTCGCTTCCGGCGAGCGGGGGTCGCTTCCCCACGGCAGGGCCAGCGAGAAGGTCATCGCAGCCGGCGAGCTTGTTACCATCGATTTTGGTGCCGTCTTCAACGGCTACCACTCTGACGAGACGGTCACCGTCTGTGTCGGTGAGCCCGACGGCCGCCAGCGGGAGGTTTACGGCATCGTCAAGGAGGCCCACGACCGGGCTGTTGCAGCCGTGAGGCCGGGGGTGAGCTTCAGGGATCTCGATGCCATTGCCCGCGGCTTTATCGAGGAACAGGGATACGGGGCCTTCTTCGGTCACGGGCTCGGCCACGGTGTCGGGCTCGACGTTCACGAAAAACCGGTCGTCTCCCCCCGTGGCGAAGGCGTTGCGGAGGAGGGGATGGTCTTCACCATCGAGCCGGGTATCTACATCCCCCAATGGGGCGGGGTGCGGATCGAGGATACGGTGGCGGTCACCGGCAACGGGCACCGCCTCCTCACCCGGGTGCCAAAGGAACTCATCATTCTGTCATAGCCGCCTGCGTGCCATGAGGGCCGGGCGGTATTTGCCAAAAGGAGAAAGCGTATGGATATCAAGGATCTCAAGTCGCTGATAAAGATGGTAACCGAAACCGATATTACCGAGTTCGAGCTGGAGGCCGCCGAGGAGAAAATCCGGATCAAGCGCGGTTGCGCGGCGCCGGTGGTCCAGTACCAGGCACCCCAGCAGATGATCGCCATGCCCCAGCAGATGGTCCAGGCCGTCGCGCCTGCCGCCGTTGCCGCACCGTCGGCTCCCGCGGAGACTGCCGCACCAGCCGCGGCCAAGGGGAACGAGATCACCTCCCCCATCGTCGGCACCTTCTACCGGGCGCCGGCCCCGGATGCCGCCCCCTATGCGGAAGTCGGGCAGATCGTCGAGAAGGGCCAGGTCCTCTGCATCGTCGAGGCCATGAAGCTCATGAACGAGATCGAGGCCGAGTACCGCTGCAAGATCGTCCAGATTTGCAAGGAGAACGCCCAGCCGGTGGAGTTCGGCGAAGCACTCTTTATTGTCGAGCCGCTCTAGTGGGCAGTTCACCAAGGTCAACGGGCGACAGGCCCGTTGACCTTCAATTCCTGAACGGAGATTTCGTACATGTTCCATAAAGTTCTGATCGCAAACCGGGGGGAGATTGCCCTGCGGGTCATCCGGGCCTGCAAGGAGCTGGGGATCAAGACGGTGGCCGTCTACTCCACCGCCGACAAGGATTCCCTTCACGTGAAGCTGGCTGACGAGAGCGTCTGCATCGGTCCGGCTCCGAGCCTCCAGAGCTATCTCAATATCAACGCCATCATCAGCGCCGCTGAGCTGACCGACGCCGAGGCGATCCATCCCGGCTACGGCTTTCTCTCCGAAAACGCCGCCTTTGCCGAGATCTGCGAGAACTGCGGTATCACTTTCATCGGCCCCTCTTCCGAGAGCATGCGGATTATGGGTGACAAGATCAGCGCCCGCCAGGCGGTGATCAAGGAGGGTGTACCGATCCTCCCCGGCACCAAGGAGGGGGTCAACGATGTCAACGAGGCGGTGAAGATCGCCAAGGGTATCGGCTTCCCGGTTATCATCAAGGCGACGGCCGGCGGCGGCGGACGGGGGATGAAGATCGTCCACTCGCCGGCAACCCTCCCCAATGCCTTTGCCACCGCCCGGGCCGAGGCCCAGGCCGGCTTCGGCAACCCCGAGGTCTACATCGAGAAGTACTGCGAAGAGCCCCGTCACGTGGAGATCCAGATCATGGCCGACAAGCACGGCAACGTGATCCATCTCGGCGAGCGTGATTGCTCCATTCAGCGGCGCCACCAGAAGATCATCGAGGAGGCCCCGTGCCCCGTCATGACCCCGGCGCTTCGCAAGGCCATGGGTGAGGCGGCGGTGAAGGCGTCCAAGGCGGTCAACTACGACAGTGTCGGCACCGTCGAGTTTCTGCTGGACAAGAACTTCAACTTCTACTTCATGGAGATGAATACCCGGGTCCAGGTTGAACATCCGGTCACCGAAATGATTACCGGCATCGACATCGTCCGGGAGCAGATCCGCTCGGCCGCGGGGCTCAAGCTCCGCTACAAGCAGAGCGATGTGAAGATCCATGGGCACGCCATCGAATGCCGGATCAACGCCGAGGACCCGGTGAAGTTCACCCCGTCTCCCGGCAAGATCACCGGCTATCACACCCCCGGCGGACTCGGGGTGCGGGTCGATTCCTTCGTCTACGACCAGTACTCGGTGGTCCCCCACTACGATTCGCTGATCGCCAAGCTCATCGTCCACGCCGACACCCGCGAGGACGCCATCCGCCGCATGGCCCGGGCCCTGGACGAGTACATCGTCGAGGGGATAAAGACAACAATTCCGTTCCACAAGCGGATCATGGCCAACAAGGACTTCATTGAAGGGAACGTGGATACCGCCTTCCTTGAGCGGATCGTGCTGGAGTAAGCCATGGATTTTCCTGACGAGCTGAAATACAGTAAGGAGCATGTCTGGGTGCGGGTGGAAGGGGACCGGGCCGTGATGGGCATTACCGACTACGCCCAGGAGAGTCTCGGTACCATCCGCGCCGTGGAGCTTCCGTCCGTGGGCGATGAGTTGGAGCAGGACGACTCTTTCGGCTCGGTGGAGGCCCGCAAGTGTCTGGCCGAACTCTATGCCCCGGTGAGCGGCACGGTTCTCGAGGTGAACGAGGAGCTGGATGCCGCCCCCGAGATGCTGAACGACGATCCCTACGACGGGGGGTGGATTGCGGTGGTCGATCTGGACGACCCCGAGGAACTGAAGTCCCTCCTGTCCGCCGAGGATTACGCCGAAGCCGTGAGCCTGGCGGACGAGGAAGACGAATAGGCCCGGACTCAGGCCCTATGCGGAAGAAGGCGAGATTACCCATCTCGCCTTTGTTTTTGTGGTGTTCATTCCATGACGCAGGAGCAGCGTTGCCATGTCACTTACCATAGGTCACATCGAATACTCCAACTGCACTCCGATCTTCACGGCGCTGCAAAACACCATGGACTGCAGCGGCTACCGCTTTGTCCGGGGCGTGCCGGCGCACCTGAACCGGTTGCTCGCTACCGGCGAGATCGACGTCTGCCCGTCCTCCTCAATCGAGTACGGAAAATACCCCGACCGTTACCTCATTCTCCCCGACCTCTCCATCAGCGCCGTCGGTCCGGTGAAGAGCGTCCTCCTCTTCTCCCGGGTGCCGCTGGAGCGTCTTGACGGTGCCACAATCGGTATGACGACGGAGTCAGACACGTCGGTGAACCTCCTCAGGATCATCCTTGCCACGTTCCGGGGATTCACGAACTGTTTTGAGCGGACCGGGCTTCCGCTGGCAGGGGCCCTCGAATCCTATCCGGCGGTGCTCCTCATCGGCGACCGGGCCCTCAGGGGCTCGCTGGAAGGGGGGAGCCACCACATCTATGACCTGGGTGAACTGTGGCACCGTGCCACCGGACTCCCCTTCGTTTTTGCCCTCTGGCTGGTGCGGAGGGAGGCTGTCGCGAGCAGACCTGAGGAGGTCGCACGGCTTGCCGCCGACTTCGTTCGGGCAAAGCGGCTCGCCTACGATTCCTATCCCAGCATAGCCACCCAGGCGCCGGAGCGGGAATGGATCGACCGCGAGGTTCTGGTCGATTACTGGCGGACCATCTCCTACGAACTGACCCCCGCGCACCTGGAGGGGCTGCGGCTCTTTTTCTCCCATGCGGCCGACCTTGGGGTGCTGCCGGCTGCCCCGGTGGTACGGCTCTTTGAGGGGGACAGTGGCGTGTGATTTGCATGATATTCCCCCATGGGCCAAGAAACTTCACCGAGACCAAGCTGGCTTGACGTCGCGACACGACGCTTGGGGGGCGTCACTGACGGAGTGAAAGCTCCGGATAACGGGCGGTTGGAAGAGATCAAAGCCCGCACTCTCATCGTTGTCAACACACGCTGGATTCTGCTGTCATTCATCGGCCTCTACTGCCTGCTGGCGGGGAGTTTCTTCTATTTCAGCCGATTCGGCCTTTTTTTGTCACCTTCCCAACAGGTCCTTCTCTTCGGCACCCTCGCCGCGGTCGTCTGCTACAACCTGCTGCTGCAATTCTACCTTGACCGCCTCGTCTGCTGTTTCCGTTTTCTCAACCTCTTCCAGATCGTTCTCGACCTCTTTCTGGTCACGGTGCTTATTCACACGAGCGGCGGCGCCGCCAGCTGGTTCTGGCCTGTATACCTGATTGTCACCATCGAGGCCTCCTTCCTCATCGAAGAGCGGCGGGAGGTCTGGCTGGTCGGGGGCTTCGGCGGGGTCCTCTACGGGGCGATGCTGGTTCTCGAACACTTCAATGTCTTGTCCAATGTGCGGATGCCCTTCGTGGATCCGGAACTCCGCCACGATCATCTGTACCTGGTGCTGACCTGGCTCTGGGTTTCGCTTCTCAACGCCGCCATGGCCGCCATTGCTGCATTTTTCATGACGGTTATCCGGCGGGAGACCGACGCGGTGCGCGAGGGGGAGGAACGGCTCGCAAACTTCCTGGATACGGCCAACGACCTGATTCTCAGCATCACCCCCGACGGGCGCCTTCTCTATGTGAACGAGGCGTGGCAGCGGACCCTTGGCTACACGGCCGTGGAGGCGGGAGCAGCTTCTTTCTTCGAAATCGTCCACCCCGACTGTCGGGAACAGTGCCGGGTCGAGGTGCAGCGGCTCCTCTCGGGGGACACCCTGAGCCCCATGGAGGCGGTCTTTACGGCGAAGGACGGACGACCGGTCATCGTGGAGGGGAGCATGACCTGCGCCCACGGCGAAGGCGAGGCCCCGGTTGTCTGGAGCATCTGCCGCGATATCACCGAGCGGAAGCAGACCGAGGAGCAGCTCTACCGCCTCGCCCACCACGACACCCTCACGGGATTGCCGAACCGGATCCTTTTCCTTGACCGGCTCCAGCAGGCCAAGGCCCTGGCCAACCGCTACCGTCACCAGGTGGCGGTCCTGTTCCTGGATCTGGACCGCTTCAAGATCATCAACGATACCCTCGGCCACCCCGTGGGCGACCGGCTCCTGCAGCAGGTATCCCACCGGATTGTGGGGTGTGTGCGGGAAGTTGACACCGTGGCGCGCATCGGCGGCGACGAGTTCACCATCGTCCTGGTGAACATCGACACCAGCGAGGATGTGAGGAGGATGGGGCAGAAAATTCTGAAGACCCTCTCCGCACCCTTCATCATCGACACCTATGAGCTCTTCGTCACCGCGAGCATCGGCGTTTCCCTTTTCCCGGCCGATGGCGAGAGCCTGGACCATCTGGTGAAGAAGGCCGACATCGCCATGTACCACGCCAAGGGGGAGGGGAGAAACAACGTCCAGTTCTACTCGCCCCAGATGGACGAGAACGCCGACAAGCGGCTGCTGCTGGAAACGAGCCTGCGCAAGGCCCTCGACAACCGGGAGTTCCGGGTCTATTACCAGCCGAAGGTCGACATCGTCTCACGGACGATCACCGCCATGGAGGCCCTGATCCGGTGGGAGCATCCCCTTCTGGGGCTTGTTGCGCCAGGGGAGTTCATTCCGCTGGCCGAAGAGACGGGGCTCATTATCCCCATCGGCGAGTGGGTGCTCCGGACCGCCTGCCACCAGAACCGTGAGTGGATTCAGCAGGGGCTGCCTCCCATGCGTGTGGCGGTGAACCTCTCCGGCTACCAGTTCCAGCAGAAGACCCTCTTGGAAACCATCCGGGGGATTCTGGACGAAACCGGCTTAACAGCCGATTTTCTGGAACTGGAGATCACGGAGAGCGTCATCATGCAGAACCCGGACTTCGCCGTCTCGGTGCTCAACCAGTTGAGGGACCTCGGGGTCCACATCTCCATCGACGATTTCGGCACCGGCTATTCGTCCCTGGCGCACCTGAAGCGGTTCTCGGTCAATACGCTCAAGATCGACAAGTCATTCGTGCGGGATGTGGAGATTGATTCGGCCGACGCAGCCATTGCCACGGCGATCATCGCCATGGGCAACAGCCTCAATCTGAAGGTCATTGCCGAAGGGGTTGAAACCGAGGGGCAGCTCTCGTTCCTCTCCGACAACAAATGCGACGAGGTTCAGGGATTTCTCTTCAGCACCCCGATGCCTCCGGACAGGGTGATCGAGTTCATGCGGGAGCACGGGGGCCTGGCTAAGGCGGGGTAGGGTCAGGGTGAGGAGGAGCGTTTGCGGAAGCGGAGGTAGTCGTCGAGGATCTTCCGGTGGTCGAAGCAGAGGAGTGCGGGGAGGCCGGTGACGGGATAGACCAAGAGGCTGGCGGCATCGTCGGCGGCAACGGGGGTGCCCGATGCTTCGGCGACGAAAACGGTGGAGATGGTGTGCTGGCGCGGGTCCCGGGCAGGGTCCGAGTAGCAGCCGAGGAGCCGCAGGTTGGTGATGTGGAGGGAGGTTTCCTCCCGGGCCTCGCGGATGGCGGCTGCCTCAAGGGTTTCGCCGTAGTCCACGAAGCCGCCGGGGAGGGCCCACCCCTTCGGCTCGTTCTTCCGTTCGATGAGCACGATTCCGCCTGTCACCTCGATGATGATGTCCACCGTAGGGAAGGGGTTGCGATACTGCCTGACCTGCTCCCCGCAGCGGGGACAGGTGAGTTGGTTGAAGCTCATGGGTGCCTCGGGAAAAGGAAAAGGGAGGAACGAGTCCTCCCTTTTTCAGTGCAGTGGCGGGTGGTGGGGTTACTTCTTCTTGCCGCCACCAGAGGCCTTTTTGGAAGCCTTGAGGGGGTTAACCTTGAGCTCTTCGCTGGCGATCTCCACCTTCACGTGGGTGGCGAAGTTGCAAAGGCCCGCGGACCACTTCTTGACAGGTGCCGGGTAGGCGCTGCAGACTTTGCCGATGCTCCCGTCGACCACACGCTCACACCCTTCGCAGTTTTCAACCACAACCTGGCAGGAACCGCCGGTGAAGATACAACCCTGCTTTCCCCAGAAGGTACACTCGGTACCGGGAAGAACTGTTTGACACTGCATTCTGAATCCTCCTGAATCGTTTTGTTTCCCAGAACTGTCTATTAGCCAATCTAGCAATTCCAAAAGAAAAAAGTCAACTGTAAAATCCCCGGCGCACCTTTGGTTCCAAAGCACGTTAACCCAAACGGTCCATTGTCCATTTCAGAGGCGCAATTGCGATTTCGTGCGGGCTTCGGAGCGCGGGAATTGAGGATTGCCAGGGTTGACTCGCCAAGGGGTATGTATTACCCTTTCACTACCTGAAAAATCAAGCCTCCGCAATGTGTGAGGCCATTTCCCCAAGGGAGGGACTATGCATCGAATCGCTTTCGGCACCTCGGGCTGGCGCGGCATCCTCTGTGAGGATTTTACTTTCGAGAACGTAAAGATCGTGACCCAGGCCATCGCCGATCACGTGGTGTCAATCGGGGAGAAGGAGAAGGGGATCATCGTCGCCTATGATACCCGCTTCATGGGTGAGCGGTTTGCCAAGGAGACCGCCCGGGTTCTGGCCGGTGCCGGCATCAAGGCCTATGTCTGCAAGCGTGACACGCCGACCCCTGTCGTTTCCTTCGAGATCCTGCGGCGCAAGGCAGCCGGCGCCATCAATTTTACCGCCAGTCACAATCCCCCCGAGTACAACGGCATCAAGTTTTCCCCTTCCTGGGGAGGCCCCGCGCTTCCCGAGACGACGAAGGACATCGAGCGGCGCGCCAACGAGATGCTGGGCGAGGTCTGCTACCGGGAGATGGCCCTGGACGATGCGGTCCGTGCGGGGCTCGTGGAGGAGATCGACCCTCGGGAGCCGTACCTGGCGGACCTGGAGACGAAGGTCGACTTCTCCGCCATAGCGTCCCTCGGCACCATCGCGGTGAATGCCCTCTACGGCACCGGCCGGGGGTACCTGGAAGAGCCCCTCATGAAGCATGGGGCGAAGGTCGCAATGCTCAACATGCACCCGGATCCCTACTTCGGCGGGTTTCCCCCCGAGCCTTCCGAGAAATACATCCAGGACTTCATCGGGCTGGTGAAGGGAGACCCGGCGGTGAAGCTGGGGATCGCCACCGACGGCGACGCCGACCGCTTCGGCATCGTGGACGGGGACGGCTCCTTCATCGAACCCAACTATATCGTCGCGCTCCTGCTCGACTACCTGGTGCGGGTCCGGAAGATGACTGGCGCCGTTGCCCGTAGTGTCGCCACTTCGCACCTGATCGATGCGGTGGCGAGGAAGCACGGCATCGAGGTTATCGAGACGCCGGTCGGCTTCAAGTACATCGGCGAGCTGATCAGCCAGGACCGGATCATCATCGGCGGCGAGGAGAGCGCCGGCCTCTCCATCAAGGGGCACGTGCCGGAGAAGGACGGCATTCTCGCCTGCTTCCTGGTGGCCGAGATGGTGGCCCGGGAGGGTTTGTCGGTGAAGGCCCTGCTGGAGCGGCTTTACGGTGAGGTGGGGAAATTCGTGACGAAACGGGAGAACATCACCCTCTCGCCGGCCCTGGAAGTCGGGTATGCCGACAAGCAGCGGCAGGCCCCGGCGGAGTTTGCCGGCTTAAAGGTAAAGGAGATGATAACCGTGGACGGGAGCAAGTTCATCCTGGAGGACGGCAGCTGGCTTCTGTTCCGCAAATCGGGGACCGAGCCGGTGGTAAGGCTCTACGGCGAGGCGTCCGGCGAGGAGAAGCTGGCGGCGGTCATGGCGGCGGGGAAGGCGTTCATTCTCGGGTGATGTCCGGAAGCGTTATTCATATCGAAAAATGAGCAATGGCGCTCCGGCGGGTTATCCCTTCCGGTACTGCGCCATTCGTTTTTCCAGACTGTAAAAGAATGGATATTGAATACCTGACAATTTTGCTATAGTATTGCGGAGCGATGAACGTTATTCCAAGGAGGATTTTTCATGTGGGAGTATACTGACAAGGTTCGGGAGCACTTCCTGAACCCGCGAAACGTTGGGGAGATTCCGGAAGCGGACGCGGTGGGAGAGGTGGGAAGTCTCGCCTGCGGCGACGCCCTTAAACTTTATATCAAGCTCGACGACAGCAAGGAACGGATTGTCGACGCCAAGTTCCAGACCTTCGGCTGTGCCAGCGCCATCGCGTCGTCTTCGGCTCTTACCGAGATCATCAAGGGAAAGACCCTCGATGAGGCCCTGGCCACCACCAACCAGGAGATCGCCGACTTTCTGGGGGGGCTTCCCGAGGAGAAGATGCACTGTTCGGTCATGGGGCAGGAGGCCCTTGAGGTGGCCATTGCCAAGTACCGCGGGGGGCCGGTGCCCACCCACCACGACCACCATGAGGAGATGGAGCCGGGGGAGGTTGTCTGCAAGTGCTTTGGCCTTACCGACACCTTCCTCCGGAAGGTTATCGCCGCCAACAAGCTCACCACGGCGGAGCAGGTGACCCATTTCACCAAGGCGGGGGGGGGGTGCGGCGGTTGCATCCCAAGAATCAAGGAGCTGATCGACGAGGTGCTCGGCACCCAATCCAAGGAGGTGCGGAAGAAACCCGAGAAGCTCACCAACCTCCGCAAGATGCAGCTCATCCAGGAGACCCTGGAAAAAGATGTTCGCCCCATGCTGTGGGCCGACGGCGGCGACCTGGAGCTGGTGGACATCTCTGGGAACGAGGTTCAGATCGCCTTCCGCAAGGCCTGCGCCGGCTGCGCCTCGTCGGGCAACACCGCCAAGTTCGTGGAGTTGAAGCTGCGGGAGCTGGTGGCTGACGACATCGTTGTCCAGGAGGTGGAGGGATGAAAGAGATCTACATGGACAACAACGCCACCACCAAGGTGGACGAGGCTGTCTTTGAGGAGATGCGCCCCTATTTCTGCGAGCTCTATGGCAACCCCAGCTCCATGCACTTTTTCGGCGGCCAGGTGCAGAAGAAGGTGGACGAGGCGAGAAACCGCGTAGCGGCCCTCCTGGGGGCTTCCCCCGATGAGATCGTCTTCACCGCCTGCGGCACCGAGAGCGACAACGCCGCCATCCGCTCGGCCATCGAGGTCTACCCGGAGCGCCGCCACATCATCACCACCCGCGTGGAGCACCCGGCGGTGCTGACCCTCTGCCGCAACCTCTCCAAGCGGGGCTACCGGGTCACCGAACTGAATGTGGACGGCGAGGGGAGGCTGGACCTGGATGAACTGAGGTCGGCGGTTGACGAAGACACGGCCGTCGTGTCGGTCATGTGGGCCAACAACGAGACCGGCGTGGTCTTTCCCATTGAAGAGGTGGGGAGGATCGTCAAGGAGAAGGGGAAAGGGGCCTTCTTCCACACCGACGCCGTCCAGGCGGTGGGAAAGATCCCGATCAACATGGCCGCTTCCACCGTGGACATGCTCTCCATCTCCGGCCACAAGCTCCACGCACCCAAGGGGATCGGGGTCCTCTACGTCCGCAAGGGGGTGCCGTTCCGGCCGTTCATGGTTGGTGGGCACCAGGAGCACAACCGCCGGGCCGGCACCGAGAACACCGCCGCCATCATCGCCCTTGGCAAGGCGTGCGAGGTGGCGGGACAGTGGATGGAGGACGAGAATACACGGGTCAAGGCCATGCGCGACCGGCTCCAGGCAACGCTCCTGGAGCTGATTCCCCGGGCCAGGATCAATGGCGGCGAGGCAGAGCGGCTTCCCAACACCCTTTCCATCGCCTTCGAGTTCGTGGAAGGGGAGGCGATCCTGATGCTCCTGTCGGAGAAGGGGATCTGCGCCTCTTCGGGGAGCGCCTGCACCTCCGGGTCCCTGGAGCCCTCCCACGTGTTGCGGGCCATGGGGGTGCCGTTCACCTGCGCCCACGGCTCCATCCGCTTCTCCCTGTCCCGCTTCAACACCGACGAGGAGATCGACACCATCATTCGGGAGATGCCGCCGGTCATCCGCAGGCTGCGGGAGATGTCACCCTTCGGTCGGGAATTCCTGAACAGCTGATCGAATCCTTCATCATCCCCGTTAAACAAAAGGGGACGCCGCGTAGATGGCGTCCCCTTTTCTTATGCTGTTATGGTTGTCCGTCTATTTCTGGCAGACCGACGGGTCCTTGCATATCTCGATGAGGGCCTCAAGGGCGTTGGTCACCGTGAGGATGCCGACCAGATTGTCGCTGTCGTCCATGACGAGGACGCCGTTGAGCTTGCGGTCGTGGAGAAGCTTGGCCGCGTCGGTCAGGGCGGTGTCGGGCTTCACCCTGTAGGGCTTGGGGTTCATGGCCTCGGTGACCGACGTCTTGGAGAGGATGTAGTGGACCTCCCAGGTGTCGAGGGACGTGGCCTTGGAGGGCTTGAAGTCCGCCACCATCTTCTCCGTGAGAATGCCGGCGACCTTTCCCTTGTCCATCACGGGCAGCCGCCGGATGTTCTTTTCCTTCATGAGGTGGATCGCCTCGATGACCGTGGCGTCCTTGTCGATGGTGATGGGGTTTTTCGTCATCCAGCGTCCAACTGTGGTCATGTTTTCCTCCTATCGTTGGCGTAGGGGCAATTCATGAATTGCCCTTACATACCCAGGAATGCCTTCTTCACGTGCTCGTCGTTGAGGAGCGCCTCGCCGGTGCCGGTGAGGACGACCCGCCCGGTCTCCAGGACGTAGGCCCGGTGGGCGATCCTGAGGGACTGGAAGACGTTCTGCTCCACGAGGAGGATGGTCACCCCCTGCTTGTTGATCTCGGTAATGATCTCGAAGATGAACCGGACCAGGAGCGGCGCCAGGCCCAGTGACGGCTCGTCCAGGAGGAGCAGCTTCGGGTTGGTCATGAGCCCCCGGGCGATGGCCAGCATCTGCTGCTCGCCGCCGCTCATGGTGCCGCCAAGCTGCTTGGCCCGCTCCTTGAGGCGGGGGAAGAGGCCGAAGACCCGGTCGACGTTGGCCTCCCGGTCGCCCCGGGTGCTCTTGAGGTAGGAGCCCATCCGCAGGTTCTCCAGAACCGTCATCTCCGGGAAGATCTTACGCCCCTCGGGCACCTGGACGATCCCCTGCTCCACCACCTCGTGGGACTCCAGTTTCGCCAGGTCGGTGCCGTTGAATGCGAGGGTGCCGGAGGTGGGCTTCACCAGCCGCGAGATGTTCTTGAGGGTGGTGGATTTGCCGGCGCCGTTGGAGCCGACCACGGTGACGATTTCCCCCTGCTTCACCTCCAGGTCGATGTCCCAGAGGACCCTGAGGTCGCCGTAGCTGAAGTTCAGTTTCTCTATCGTGAGCATTTCAAAACCCCATTAAAGTTAGTGTTCGCTTCCCAGATATGCTTCGACGACCGCCTGGTTGTTGACGATCTCCTCGGGGCTCCCCTCGGCCAGCTTCTCCCCCGAGTTCAGGACCACGATCCGGTCCGAGATCCGCATGATCGCCTTCATGTCGTGCTCGATGACCATCTGGGTGATATCCCCCCGCTTCTTGATGTCAAGGATCAGCTGAATGATCTCCTCGCTCTCGGCCGGGTTGAGCCCTCCCATGACCTCGTCCAAGAGGAGCAGTTCCGGCTTGGTGGCCAGAACCCGGGCCACCTCCAGCTTCTTCCGCTCGCCGATGGGGAGACCGCCGGCGAGAAAGTCGGGCTTGTTGTCCATCCGGACCACCTTCAGCTGCTCCATGGCGATCTCCCGGGCCACCTTGAGGGAGCCGGTCCGGCAGAGGGCACCCACCATGACGTTGTCGACGACCGAGAGCTTGGCCAGGGGGCGGACCTTCTGCCAGGTGCGGACCATGCCGAGCTTGCAGACCTTGTCGGGCTCCATGCCGTTGATCTTCATCCCCTTGAAGATCACCTCGCCCCGCGATGGCGGATAGTAGCCGGTGATGCAGTTGAAGAGAGTGGTCTTGCCGGCGCCGTTGGGGCCGATGAGCCCCATGATCATCCCCTCCTCCATGGAGAAGGAGACGTCGGAGTTGGCGGCGAGGCCGCCGAAGAACTTGCTTACGTGTTTTATTTCCAGTATCGCCATGGGTGACACCTCACATCGCCTTTTTCTTGGAGAGCTTCTTGACGTAGCCCAGGACGCCGTCGGGCATGAAGAGAATGACCACCACCACCAGGATGCCATAGATCAGGGCGTGGGCGTGGGCCAGATGCTCCTTGAGGAGGATGCCTATTCCCGACGTCTCATCGGCCAGACCGAGCTTGAAGATCCCCTGGGCGATCAGGTTGCTCCGCAGGGCCTCGGAGAGCGGCACGAGCACCAGGGACCCCACCACCGGACCCCAGATGGTGCCGATGCCGCCGATGATGCAGATGAGGACGATCTGCACCGAGATGTCCAGGGCGAGCACCGTGGGGGGGTCGATGAAGCCGATGTAGATGGCGTAGAAGCTGCCGGCCAGGGAGGTGAGGACCGCCGAGATGGCCAGGGCGATGCTCTTGTAGATGGAGAGGTTGATCCCCAGGGAGTGGGCCGCGTCCTGGTCCTCGCGGATGGCCTGGAAGTAGTAGCCGAGCTTGGAATGCTGCACCAGGTAGGTGATCGCGATGGTCAGGAGGGCGATCACGAGACCGATATAGTAGAACGGCACCTTGGAGAGGAAATCGGTGATCACCGTTCCCCCGATGGTGAGGGGGGGGATGTCAGTGGCCAGAATCCCTTCGGCGCCGTTGGTGAGATCCTTCAGGTTCATGGCGCACAGGCGCAGGACCTCCGCCACGGCGATGGAGGCGAGAACGAAGTAGGGGCCCCGGAGCCGGAAGCAGATGCTCCCGATGATGAGGGAGACCACCAGGGCCACGACGATGCCGGCGATCATCCCGTACCAGGGGGGAATCTGCTTGAACTGCATCAGAATCATGGTGGTGTAGGCGCCGGCCCCGAAGTAGGCGGCGTGGCCCACCGAGTACTGGCCCGTGTAGCCGCCGACGATGTTCCAGCTCTCCCCCATGATGGTGCTGAGGAAGAAGAGGATCATGATGTGGAGGGCGTAGGGGCTCTCCACCGCCTTGGGAAAGAGGAAGAGGCCCGCGAGGATGACCACCCCGAGGATGATCGATATCGGCGAGGCTGCCCGCGTATTGGTAATCAGAGCATTGATCTGTCTCATGTCAGTCGGACCCCGCTACAGTTTGGATTTGCCGAGCAGACCCGCCGGCTTGAAGAGGAGCACCAGGAGGAAGAGGACGAAGACCACCACATCCTTCCAGCCGGAGGAGATGTAGACGGCTCCCATGGACTCGGCCACCCCGATGATGACCCCGCCGATGGTGGCCCCCACGATGCTCCCCATGCCGCCGAGGACCGTGATGACGAACGCCTTGAGGGTGAAGGTGCTCCCGATCTGGGGGAAGATGTAGTAGGTGGGGGAGATGAGCGCCCCTGCCGTGCCGGCCAGGGCCGCCCCCATGCCGAAGGCCAGGATCGACATCCGCTTTACGTTGATCCCCATGAGCTGTGCCGCCTCCCGGTCCTGGGCCGTGGCCCGGATCGCCTGGCCCGTGTCGGTCTTCATCAGGAACCAGTAGAGGGCCAGGGTGATGGCCGCGGTGATGAGGAACGAGATGGCGAGGGGGGACGAGATGGAAATGGTCCCGATGTTGAAGCTGCTCGACGAGTAGGACGTGGTGAGGATCTTGTAGTCCGAGGTATAGATGAACATCATGGCGTTGCTCATGATGAGCCCCAGGCCGATGGTGAGGAGGATCTGGTTCTGGGGCAGCGCGTTGAGCACGCGGTTGATGAACATTTTCTGGAGGATGGCTCCGAAGAGGAACATGAGCGGAATGGTGAAAATGATGGAGACGAAGGGGTCGACCCCCGCCAGGGTGAAGAAGTTATAGGTCAGGTACATGCCGATCATCATGATATCGCCGTGGGCGAAGTTGATGACCCGCATGACGCCGAAGATGATCGTGAGGCCGATGCCGATAAGGGCGTAGACGCCGCCGATCAGGATACCGCTGATGAGCGATTGGAGAAAAATGGTCATGGTGAGAACTCCGGGGAAAACGGGCTAAAGGCTGAAGACTGACGGTCAAGGAAAAGGCTAAAGGGTTTCCCCTTTAGCCTTCAGCCTTCAGCCTGCGGTTGGGGTTTACTTCCATCCCGGGAACGGATAGACCGCCTTTTTGGTGGCGAACTTGGCCGGGTAGACCGTCTCGTACTTGCCGTTCTGGAGCTGCTGAACGAGCATCTGGTGGTTGTTCTGGTTGGTGAAGCCGGCGTAGTCCTCGAACTTCACCTCGCCCATGATGCCGTTCCACTTGCCGCTCTTGAGTCCGGCGCGGGTCTTCTCCCTGTCGCCGCCGGCTGCGGCCGCGGTCTGGGCCATGATCATCATCGCCTCGTAGGCGCAGGCGGCGTGGTAGGTGGGCTCCTTGCCGAACTTGGCCTTGTAGCGCTTGCCGAAGTCGGCGGCCCCCGGCCAGTTCACGTCGTCGGTCCACTGGGTGCAGGAGAGGACGTTGTTGGAGATCTGCTTCTCGTTGGCGAACTGCACGGTGGTGAAGCCGGCGCCGCCCCCCAGGAAGGCCTGGGGAGAGAGGCCGATTTCCCGGGCCTGGCGCATGAGGAGAATGGCGTCGGCCACGTAGGAAACCATGAAGACCAGGTCGGGTTTCTTTGCCTTTATCTTGGTGAGGGTCGAGCGGTAGTCGGGGGAACCCTTGGAGTAGGGCTCGTCCGCCACCATCTGGATACCCTTTTTGGCCACGTACTCCTTGGCGGTTTTCACCGTGGAGGTGCCGAAATCGGTGTTCTCGTAGATGAAGGCGATGGTCTTGGGCTTGCCGAGACCGGTGGCGGCGTCGATGAGGCTGGCCGCGTACTGGTCGGCCGGGGCGTTCAGGCGGTGGACCCACTTGAGACCCTGGCGGGTGATCTCTTCCTTGGCGGCGGCCGGGACGAGGAGCGGCACCTTGTAACGCTCGGCCAGCTTGGCAACGGCGTTGGAGCAGGCCGAGGTGTAGGGGCCGACAACACCGGCCACGCCGTCACGGGTGGCGAGCTTTTCCATGGCGCTCATGGCGATCTGGGGCTTGCCGGTATCGTCTTCCCAGACGAGGTCGACATTGATCCCCTTCTTCTTCAAATCCTCCTGGGCCAGCTTGATCCCGTTGGTCAGGTTCTCGCCGATGGGGGCCTCGGGGCCGGTCATGGAGTTGATGACCCCGATCTTCACGTTGGCAGCCATGGCCAGCCCCGGAAGGGCCAGCGCGGCGGCCAGAACGCACGACATGAGCTTCTTCATCATGGTTTCTGCCTCCTTTGGTGTGGTTGACTGACACGCATTTACAGTGTTGTTGAAAAGATGTTATTCAGGATGGAAAGTTTTCTGTCGGGTGCTGCATATCCGCGCTGCGAGCGGAGTTTGTTGCGTGAGATGATGTTTTATTCAAAGCAACTAAGGTGCCATTCCGTAACATATTCGTAACCTGCGGAAATGTCGTTGATCCCCCCCGGTGAAACATTCTTTTATCCATCAGAACGGTTCGGTTGTGGCGGAAATTGGCCAGGAACGGGTGGCTGATTTCCGCCACTGCGGAGTCCCCGGTTGACTTGAAGGCGGGGTGGCTTTAAAGTCACAGGGTTGCTCTGACGAGTCGAACAAAGGAGGCCTCTGTTCCCATGGGCTATCGCACCCTGAAAGATTGTGTCTTTGACCTGGAAACCCGCGGCGACCTGATCCGCATTGACGCGGAGACCGACCCGAACATCGAGATCGGCGCCATTCAGCGCCGGGTCTACCAGGCCGGGGGGCCGGCGCTCCTCTTCACCCGCGTCAAGGGGTGCCGTTTTCCCATGCTCGGCAACCTCTTCGGCACCATGGCGCGGACCGAGTTCATCTTTCGGGACACCCTGGACGACATCCGCCGCCTTGTGGAGCTGAAAATCAACCCCACCGCCGTCCTGAAGAATCCCAAGGAATACGCGGGAGCCCCCCTGGCGGCGCTCCGGCTTCTGCCGCGGCGTGTTTCCCGGGGGCCGATCCTCGACCACCGCGCCACCATCGCCGAACTCCCCCAGCTCAAATCGTGGCCCATGGACGGCGGCCCCTTCGTGACGCTCCCCCAGGTCTACTCCGAGAGCCCCCGCCGCCCCGGCTTCCGCTTCTCGAACCTGGGGATGTACCGGGTGCAGCTTGCCGGCAACGCATACCGCCTCAACGAAGAGGTGGGGGTCCACTACCAGATCCACCGGGGTATCGGCGTCCACCACGCTGAGGCCATCGAGCGGGGCGAGCCCCTGCGGGTGAGCGTCTTCGTGGGGGGGCCCCCCTCCATGACCGTGGCCGCTGTCATGCCCCTTCCCGAGGGGCTTCCCGAGCTCTCCTTCGCGGGGCTTCTGGGGGGGCACCGGCTGGCCATGGTCTGCCGGCCGGGGGAGCTCCCCATGCCCGCCGAGGCCGACTTCGTCATCACCGGCACCATAGACCCGGCTAAAACCCTCCCCGAAGGGCCCTTCGGCGACCACCTGGGGTACTACAGCCTCGCCCACCCCTTCCCGGTGCTGCGGGTGGAGAACGTCTGGCACCGGGACGATGCCATCTGGCCCTTCACCTCCGTGGGGCGTCCGCCCCAGGAGGACACCACCTTCGGCGCCTTCATCCACGAGCTGACCGGCTCCCTCATCCCGGAAGTCCTTCCCGGCGTGAAGGCCGTCCACGCCGTGGATGCCGCCGGGGTTCACCCGCTGCTGCTGGCCGTGGGGAGCGAGCGCTACGTCCCCTACGAGGCCGAGCGGGTGCCGCGGGAGCTCCTCACCATTGCCAGCGCCATCCTCGGCAACGGCCAGCTCTCCCTGGCCAAGTACCTCTTCATCACCCCCCACGAGGACAACCCGCCGGACATCCACCACATCGACGAGTTCCTCGCCTTCATCCTGGAGCGGGCCGACTGGCGGCGCGACCTCCACTTCCACACCCGCACCACCATCGACACCCTCGATTACTCCGGGAGCGGCCTCAACGAAGGGTCCAAGGTGATCGTGGCCGCTGCCGGGCCCAAGCGGCGCGACCTTCTCACCGAGGTGCCGGCGCGGCTCCGGCTTCCCGACGGGTTCACCGCTCCCAGCGTATGCCTTCCTGGCGTCCTGGCCGTCACCGGCCCGGCCTTTCCCGGCTACGGCGACAACGGTTTGCCGGACCTGGAGCGCTTCTGCGCCTCCTTCGCCCCGGACGACCCCATCAATCGCTTCCCCCTGGTGGTGATCGTGGACGACAGCCCCTTCACCGCTCGCACCCTCAACAACTTCCTCTGGGTCACCTTTACCCGCTCGAACCCCGCCGCCGACATCCACGGCATCGGCGCCTCGGTCCGGTGCAAGCACTGGGGATGCGAGGGTGCCCTTGTCATCGACGCGCGGGTGAAGCCCCATCACGCCCCTCCCCTGGAGGAGGTGCCGGAGATCGAGCGGCGGGTCGACGCGCTGGGTGCCCCCGGCGGGCCGCTGCACGGAATTATCTGAGCGAGATTGTGAGATAGCGAGGGAGTGAGGCAGTGAGAGGCAGAAAGAGGCGTGTTCCAACGAAGAAAAATGTGGCAGGGGGGCGGGCGGCATCTCCCGTGGCAACCGGCGGTGGCGAGAAGCTTCTTGCCGCGCTGCGGGAATTGCCGGCAGGGATGATCTACACCCTGGCCGCCAAGCCCACCGTCCTGCGGGGGCTGGCCCTGGCCATCGAAAAGCGGGTGAGGGGAATCGACTGGAACCCCGCCCGTTCGGTCCTCTACGCCGAGGTCATGGACGGAAGCCGCCACTACGAGGTGAGCATGGAGGCCAGCGGCGGCTTCCTCACCCCCTCCTGTGACTGCCCGCTCTGGCGCCCCACCGGCCACTGTCCCCACGTCATCGCCGCCCTGGCGGTTCTGAAAAAGGGCCTGGTGCATCAGTCCCTTTCCAGCCTCCGGCTCGACAGCGACTATCTGGCCGAGGTGAGCGGCTGGTTTTCGGGGAGCGATGCCGCGCAGCCGACGGCGCCGCTGCTGCCGCGCCTCGTGGTGGAGCGGGGCGTCAACGGGATGCAGACGCGGGTATGGCTGGGGGAACGTCCCGTGTCGATCCACGACCAGGGGCTTCCCCGCCCGGTGCGGGATTTCCTCTGGACCCTCCTCAACCCCCGGGAGAGCGGCTTCATCGTCGAGCGCTTCCTGGCGGCCTTCGGCGACGATGCGCCGATCACCTTCCGGCAGGGAGTCAACGAGATTCCCCTTCGATTCGACTGCGACCGGGTTCACGGCACCATGACCCTCCTTGAGCAGGCCGAAGGCAGGGTCACCGCCCGCAAGGCCCTGGAGGACGGGCGCGCCATCCCCGACGGCTGCTTCGCCACCTACCGCTACTATTTCGACATCCCCGCAGGGGCCATCCGCATCATCGACTCCTTCGACGGTTGGGAGCCCTGGAACACCATCAATTACGAGGCAGCCGAATGGAGTCTCGACACCGGAGCCCCCGTGGAGCGAAACCTCCGGACCGTCTCTCTGGCTGCCGATGCCTTCAACTCCCTGGGAATAACCGTTTCCGAGGGGGGGCTCCACGCGCTTCTGGCGCGTATCCGATTCTCCGGAGCAGGCGGGGAAACCGAGCCTGTCCCGGTCACCCACCGGTACCGCCTGCGGGTGACCGACGTGGACAGCAACACCGCACTTCTGCTGGCCGAGGGTCTCCACGGCGACACCCCCATCCCCCTCTCCGGCACGGCGTTCCGTTTCTTCACCGCCCGGGGGCGAACCACGGCATCGGTTCCCCTGCGGACCAAGAAGCGGAGCAGCACCGTGATCGCCGCCTGCTTCGCCACCCTCGACTGTGCAACCAAAGCCGAGCTTGATCGCACCATCCGTGCATCCCTCGCGGGAGACGACTTCCTGAAGCGGAGTGTGAAGAGCGAGGCCAAGCGGATCATCGCCGCCTTCGTTGCCGCCTGCGCCAACCGCGAAGCCACGCTCCTGGCGTCCGACGGTGCCTGGCTCATGACGGTGGCCGAGCCGCGGGTCGAAGCGCGGCTTCTGGAGATCCCCTACCGGCTCTTCGGAGCCGATATTTTCGGCGCGGCCCAGGAGCCCGGCGCCATGGCAGTACCCCGCGACCTCCTCTTCCGGCACCTCCCCGAACTCCACAAACAGCTTGCCGAAAACGGTTTCGACCTGGTCCTCCAGGACCGCCCCGTAAACGCCGTAACCCTGGACGTAACCCTCGACGCCACCCGCTCCACCCTTGACTGGTTCGAGCTCCGCCCCGAGATCCGCTGCGGCACCGACGAACTCACCGAGCAGGAGATCGCCGAGGCCATGGCCAGCGGCGGCGTCTTCCGCCGGGGCGACTCCTTCCTCCTCATCGACGAGGAATCGGCCCGCATCCTCGCCATGCTCTACCCCGAGGCCGGAGCGAAAAAGCGCAAGAAGGCAGAAGTGGTCCGCATCCCGCGGCTCCAGATCCTCGACTGGCTCGTCCTGCGGCGCCACGGGGTCACCGTCCGCCTCTCTCCCGAAGACGAGCGGATCTTCGCAAGCCTCGCCACCTTCGAGCAGATACCGCCGTCGCCACTCCCCACGGGGCTCCAGGCAACCCTTCGCCATTACCAGGAAGACGCCTTCCACTGGCTCGCCTTCCTCTACACCCACCGCTTCGGCGCCTGCCTCGCCGACGACATGGGGCTCGGCAAGACCATCCAGGCCATCAGCCTCCTGGCGGCCCTCCACGAGGGGACGATACCGTCCCGGGCGACTGAACCGTCCCCCCACCTCATCGTCGTCCCCCCGAGCCTCCTCTTCAACTGGGAGAGCGAGCTGGCCCGCTTCTACCCCGCATTGACCGTCCTCACCTACCGGGGTACCGGCCGCAGCGCCGACTTCACCGGCGTCGACATCGTCCTCACCAGCTACGGCATCATCCCCCGTGACATCGACATCCTTGCCGAGATCCCGTTCCACTGCATCGTCTTCGACGAGGCCCAGGCCGTGAAAAACATCCAGGCCGACACCACCGGCGCCTGCCGCCGGCTCCGGAGCGCCTTCACCCTCTGCCTCACCGGCACCCCGGTGGAGAACCACCTGGGCGAGTACTACTCGGTCATGGACCTGGCCGTGCCCGGCCTCCTGGGCTCCTACGAAGAGTTCCGCCGCCACGCCGCCAGCGCCGCCGCCCCGTTCCTCGAAACCCTCATCCGCCGCACCCGGCCCTTTGTCCTCCGACGGTCAAAGCAGATGATCGCCGCCGAGCTCCCCCCCAAGATCGAAACCGACATCCATCTGGAACTGAGCCCCCGGCAGAAGGCCCTCTACACCCGCACCGTCGAAGAGGTGCGCGAAACCGTGGCCGAAGCGTGGCGCAGCAAATCCTCTGGCCAGGCCCGGATCATCGCCCTTACCGCCATCCTGCGGCTGCGCCAGCTCTGTCTCTCCCCCCGGCTCCTCATCCCCGGTTCCAAGGAAGCGTCCCCCAAGGTGGAATTCCTCGTGGAACAGCTGGAGGAGCTCTTCGACGAAGGCCACAGTGTCCTCGTCTTCTCCCAGTTCACCTCCTTCCTCGACATCGTCGAAGCGGAGATGGTCCGCCGGGGGCTCAACCACCAGCGCCTCGACGGCTCCACCCCCATCCCCGAGCGGAAGAAGCTCGTCAATGCCTTCCAGAAGTCGGAAGTGCCCTCCGCCTTCCTCCTCTCCCTCAAGGCCGGCGGCAAGGGGCTCAATCTCACCCGCGCCACCTACGTCTTCCACCTGGACCCCTGGTGGAACCCCGCCGTGGAAAACCAGGCCTCCGATCGGGCCCACCGCATCGGCCAGACCCGCCAGGTAACCATCACCCGCCTCGTCATGCGCCACACCATCGAAGAAAAGATGATGGAGCTGAAAAAGCGCAAGCTCAAGCTCTACCACGCCCTGCTCGAAGAAAGCGCCGCCGGCGAAGGGGCCGGCATCAGCCGGGAGGATTTCGAGTTTTTGCTAGGGTAGGGGGGGATGGAATGTAGGGGCGCCGCTTGCTGCGCCCGAAAAATACAGTGAATCATGTAAGGGCGCAGCAAGCGGCGCCCCTACGGTTGGATCGATTGTGCGGGTGTTCAAATCGTTATCCGCAATCGCCGTAAATCGTTTGCTTGATCGGTCTGAACGGCCATTATGGCAACGCAACTACCACGAACGCATCATCCGCAGCGACGATGAACTGAATGCCGCCCGGAAATACATCGAGGAAAACCCATTGAAATGGGATATGGACAAGGAGAACCCGGCGAATCTGCCCATGCCATGACCACGCCGGGTAAAGCCCTTGACAGCCCTGTGGATAGAGGAGTATGGGATTGTCCTAATGGTATGATCTGATGTTTTTCCGGAGGAGTGGATGACTCCCTGTTCGGGTATGACCCTGCTGTAACAAAAGCCGCCTGCATCGGATAATTCCGATGGGGCGGCTTTTTTGCGGGTTACTTGCGATATGCCTTGTCGTGCTGGGTGTGGAGGCTGACGAGCACAATGGTGGGACCTTGGACCAGGCAGGAGATGGCGCGGGCACCCTGGGTTACCCGGAGCGAGTAGAGCTGCTGTCCGGTAACCGGTTCGACCATGCCGTGCAGTTTCTCGAAATTGAGGCCGGGATGGGTCCATAGCTGGGGGAGGTCAAGCTGCTGGAGGAGCAGCAGCATTTTTGCCGCTGCCTTTCGCACCGGCAGTTCGGCGGACATGACCGCTTCGTCGAAGGGCGGCCGGATCTCAATCCTCATGGGCCCACCGGTCGGCAACGGCAGACGCCTCTTTCTCGGACTCCACCACTATCGACGGCCTCGGGTCTGTAAGCGATGCGACAATGGCCCCCTTGTTTTCGGCGGTCCAGGCCCAGAGCTGGTGACGCGGCACCGGTTCCACCGGCACCAGAACAATCCTGCCGTCTTCCAGAACTTCGAGGTCGAGAGCGTCTCCAGCCTTGATGCCGGAATTGAGGGGGAGCGTGATTCTGCGGCGTGAATCGGTTTGAACGAGCATTGCTTGGTACCTCCGATAAAAACGATAGCATTTTGTGGGTATGTGGGCAATGCCCATTTTGTGGATTAACAGTTGGTGGCGATGGTGGGATACAGGGGGAAATGCAATCCTGTGAGACTTTAACGGGGCCGGATTCATCGTGTATTTTTGCTTTTCGTAGGGGCAAACCTTGTGATTGCCTGGCATTTGGACGGATTCCGCAACATTGAATGGCAGCACTTACTTGCGGGTAAAGATTTGTGACTTGTTTTGTCGCAAGTGTGGGTTAGGGTAGGCTCACTTATTTTTATTTTTGTTGTTGGATTTGGGGGAATGATGGACACAGAATTTTATGCTCATTCAACAGATTCGCAGGACAAATCTGACTGGCAGCCGCTAGCCGAGCATTTAGAGGGAGTTGCCCGACTGTCTGAAGAGTTTGCTGCGATTTTCGGGGGTGAAGACTGGGGGCGGTTTGCCGGACTGCTTCACGACTCCGGGAAAGCGACAGCGGACTTTATCAAGCGGCTTGAAGGGAGTAACGTCAAGGTTGATCACTCGACCTTTGGTGCACGATTGGCGCAAGAAAATGCTGGCAAACTCGGATTGTTGCTGGCCTATATCGTTGCCGGTCACCATGGCGGATTGCCGGACGGCGGAGCACAGGAAGGGGAGCTTCACTACCGGCTCAAACATAATAAGGTTCCGCCTGATGTTGCGTTGATTCCCGAAACCGATACTCGGCAGGAGTTGGCGTTGCCGTTTCTCTTGGACAGAGATTTCGGCGGATTCAGTCTCTCCTTCTTTACCCGTATGATTTACTCATGCCTTGTGGATGCCGACTTCCTCGATACGGAGGCCTTTACCACGCCGGATAAAAATGCTGAACGGCCAGTGGTTGACCCGGAGAGCATGATCAAGCTCAAGGGAATACTGGATGCTCATCTAGCCGCACTGGCCGAAAAGGCCGAACCCACCAAGGTCAATCGGTTGCGGCAGGAAATCCTGGTAGAGTGCCGCGCCAAGGCCTGCCTGCCGCCGCAAATCTTTTCCCTGACGGTTCCAACTGGCGGGGGCAAAACCTTATCTTCGCTTGCGTTTGCGCTGGATCACGCGGTTGCCAATAAACTGCGCCGGGTGATTTACGCCATCCCCTTTACCTCAATCATCGAACAGAACGCCAGGGTGTTTCAGGAGATACTTGGACGTGACCAAGTGTTGGAGCACCACTGCAACTACAAGGAAATCGAAGAGTCAGAGGAGGCGGCATATAACCGCAAACGGGGACTGGCGGCGGAGAACTGGGACTCCCCTTTGGTGGTTACAACCAATGTACAGTTTTTCGAGTCGCTGTTCAGCAACAAGCCGTCCCGCTGCCGTAAACTACATAACATCGCTGGTAGCGTAATTGTACTAGACGAGGCCCAGGCAATTCCGACCGAATACCTCGAACCCTGCGTTGCGGCTCTGCGCGAGCTGGTTGCTCACTACAACTGCTCGGTAGTGCTCTGTACCGCCACCCAACCGGCACTCGATGTTGCCAAACTGCGTACCAAGCTGCACAAAATTCACGAAATAATCTCAAACCCGCAACGATTCTATGACGACTTGAGCCGTACCGAGGTGCATTTCGTCGGCAAGCTCGCCGATGGAGAACTTGCCGCAAAGATCGACGCGGTGCCGCAAGTACTCTGCATCGTCCCCACCAAACCGCAAGCCCGTGCGTTGTTCGTGCAACTGAAGAAGCGTGATGGTGCATACCACCTGTCGACCAACATGTACCCCGAACATCGTCGGCGGGTGCTGGAAGAAATTCGTGTCCGTCTAAAAGCCAGACAATGTTGCCGGGTTGTCTCGACCTCCTTGGTCGAAGCCGGTGTAGACCTCGATTTTCCCGTAGTCTATCGGGCCATGACCGGCCTCGACTCAATTGCGCAGGCGGCCGGTCGCTGCAACCGCGAAGGCAAAATGAATGACTATGGCAAACTTGGTCAGGTCTATGTATACGAACCGGAGAAGGTGCCGCGTATGCCCTGGCTCAGGCGTTGTATGGGGCGCGCAGAGGAGACGCTGCGGGCGCTGCCGGATGCCGACCCATTGGGATTGGTGGCGATGCGGCGGTATTTCGAGTTGCTGTATGACGTCCAGGAGTTGGACAAAAAGAAGATTGTGGAGAAACTGAACCGTCTGACTAAAGACCTCTATTTTCCGTTTCGAGAAGTTGCCGAGGAATTCCACTTTATTGAGGATGATACGATCGGGGTCATTGTGCCCATCGAAACAGCAGCCCAGGCGTTGGTGAAAGAGTTGCGATATACGGAATATCCGCGCGCCATACAGCGGAAGTTGCAGCAGTACACTGTGGCGCTTCGTGGTAGAGAATTCACTGCTCTGGAAAAGGCTAGGGCTCTGGATATGGTCCGGGGCGAGTTTCCGGTTTTACATAATTTGAGAGCCTATAACGAGCAGGTTGGGTTGTGTTGTGATGAGGGTGAGGTTTGGGAAGTTGAAAATTTGATTATAATGGACAATGTCCTTTCTCCTTTCTCTGAACAAAAATGCTTGACTTGATGGAAAGCTTCCTTTAGCCTTTGCTAACAATTCTGGTGAAAGGAGGTGCTATGCGATTCAGGACGAAGCTAAGATTGTTCGGCAAAGATTTTTTTGATCTGGAAGTTGAACTGGAGCCCCCATAGGGGCGAATTTTGTATGCGCTCCCACTACTGTCCGGTTAATAGTTGAATAAATTTAGCTGGTTGCTGACGACAGGGTCGGGATTTTGCTTAAGGGCTTCCGCAACCAGCGATGAAATGGGCTTTTTCTCGAACAAATTGACCTCAAGGATCTGTAGAAAAGTGTAGAGCGA
>NZ_JAUQXO010000083.1:0-2505 GCF_030834625.1 Geobacter sp. | reverse complement strand
TGCGGACGGCTCCCGAGTTGGCGCCGGAGCTGGAGCACGTGGTCAACGCCTTCGATCCGTGGGCCAGGGACCGAGGTGAGTACTATTCGCTCCAGTGGAAACCGCGGAAAGGGGCCGAGGCGGACGGGGCGTTCACGGGGGAGAAGTGAGGGTATGACTTTCGGTAATGCTTTGGTTTTCTGCTGGTTGGATAAGAACCTGAATCCGGCATTATCCGGTCAGGTTAATCACTGGTTAGGCCGCTGGCCAAGCGGAGCAGTGTATGCCAGGAAGCATCGAATTACGGGTTTTAACCGATGAGTAGTTCTTAAATCTAGACGGCTTCGTTTTCGCCGATCTGGCGACAAGGGTTGCGGTGCGACGGGTTCAATGACAATCCGGGCGACGGGCAGTTTTTGAAGCGTGGGACGTGTCTCGCCGCCTGACTGCGCACTTTCACCACCGGAGAATTTCGCGATGGAATACCCAGTGAAGAACAACATCCCCTACGAGGAGATCGCAAACGGTGCGCTTATCCTCCTGCTTCTGAGGGAGAGCAAAACCTGGGAGGAGTTGTGCAGAAGATATGCTTACGCCGACCCCGCGCAAATCAAAACCAACACAAACACCTTTAGCCTTCTCAAGAAGCTGTTTGAGATGCGCGATCTGGGACTGATTACTTTTGAGGAGAAGGAGACGGCCGACGGAAAGAAACCCGTCGGAGTGATCAAAGAAACGGGTCTCTCGTCGACGATTCGCGATGCTTTTGGCGGTATGAGCCTAGACGAGGCGGCCATGATCTCCCGACACGCGAAAGGGATGGCCATTGCTCCCATTTTCGGCCGGCCCCAGCCCCTTCCCGCCGACCAGCAAACAGATGTCTTCGTCCTGATGCCGTTCAAGACCAAGCTGGAGTCAATCTATTCTAAGCATATGAAGAAGCTGGCCCAGGAGTTGGGGCTGAGAATGCTGCGCGCGGACGAAATCTTCTCGCCAAAGCCCTTCATGGAAAAAGTTTGGGACGGCATCTGCGCCGCACAACTAATCATCGCCGACTGCACGGAGAGGAACCCGAACGTCTTCTACGAGATCGGCATGGCCCACACCCTCGGCAAGAAGGTCGTACTCATCACGCGTTCGGATAAAGACGTCCCGTCCGATATCAAGCATTTCGACTACATCCATTACAACTACGATCCCGAAGGCGTCGAAGCGTTAATCGAAAAACTGAAAGAATTCCTCATCGCCCATTTCACGTCAGCAGCCCGAAACGAAGCCTACGACAAGGTCACCGCCAGTTTCAGCGAACCGCAACCGAATGAAACCGTTGGCAGGACGATACGGTGCTCGGGTGTTGTGACCGGTCTGCAACCGGGCTTGAACCTGTGGTTGGCCGTGGAAGTTGGCAATCTCGTATGGCCAAAGGAGAACAAAGTGCTGCCGGACGAAACCAACAAGTGGTGCGTACCCATCTTTGAGGATGGCGTAACTGAGCAATTCGCCGTGAGTCTATTTGTCGCGGACACGAGTGCCGATCGTCGCATTAAGGAATGGTTGGAAGCTGGCCGTCGTACCGGCAAGTACAGCGAATTGCCAGGTATCCCTGGGGCCCGCCGCCTTGCTCGGATTGATGGCCTTCGACTAAAGACATCTTGAAGACTGAGAAGAAAAACGTGTCAGGAACCATTTCTCCATAGGGCATGGCGGGATAGGGCGGGCCTAACAAGTGGTTCCAGGGGACGCGCGGAGAAGCATCGTCGTGCTTGCCAGCATGGTATCCGCGCGCCCCTGAACCAGGACGTTAGGCCATCTCGATGGCCGCGGGGGGCTTGATCTGCTTAACACGGGCTAAGGAGGGTATAAAATGTCATCAGTAATAACACCGGAACTCGCGGCATTATTTAAGCCTCTCACCCTTACAGTCACAAAGCTAACCTGCAAGGTTGACACCGACGAATTTGATTCTGATGAGCCGTACATTATCGTGTTTACTGCTAACCTCAGCAACCAGGTAATCAACATCCCGGGAGGCGGGAAAATAATCATCCCTGCCACCCGAACGACACTTATCGGGCCTTGGGACGATTTTGATACTGGTGAAACAGGCAGCCCCGTAGCCCCGCCTCCCGGGCTGCCGCTCGACAGCCCGTGGATTTTTGTGGTCGGGTGGCCATGTTGGGCTACAGATGGCAAACCAGCGCCGATCGCTAGCCCCAATAATGTAATCTTTTTGGTTGCGTTATTGGAACACGACGGGGGTGAACCGAACAGCGTGCGTGCGGCCGTGCAAGCCGGATTGTCTGCAAATCTCCAAGGCTATGTCAATGACACCAGCCTGAGTCGGGCACAGATGATTCAAAATCTAGTGAAGGACATGAACGGCCTTATTGACTTTGCAGCCCAGTCTCTTGATGGTGACGAGCGAATCGGCAGTGCAAAGGAACTCCAATTTACCGCTGCCGAGATGGCTGAAGCCCGCTCCAACAAGAAGTCGAAGGAATTAGAGTTCAAGGGGGACGGAGGCAA
>NZ_JAUQXO010000082.1:0-3488 GCF_030834625.1 Geobacter sp. | reverse complement strand
TTCCGCGGTTTCCACTGGAGCGAATAGTACTCACCTCGGTCCCTGGCCCACGGATCGAAGGCGTTGACCACGTGCTCCAGCTCCGGCGCCAACTCGGGAGCCGTCCGCAGGAGCACCCGCTTCAGGGGGGAGACCTCCTCTGCGTAGCCCTTGTGCAAATATCTTAGTTGTCGTTGTCGTCGTCCGCGTCGTTTCCGGGGGCCTGCTTGTAGAAAAAGTAGTCGGCCGTGTAAGGGACGAACGCCTTTTTGCCGACGTCTGTCGAAACGGAGCAGCCGGTCGTGGGCGCAACCCCTCCAGTGGTGTTCAGGCGCTGGATGAATTTGGTCGCCGTCAGCGTGTTGCTACCGGTGGGTTCGTCCTGGGCTCCGACCACCTCAAGCAGGACCCAGGGAATGGCATCCGGATCGACGGTGGCGGAGTTAAGTCCCTTGGCCCAGACGGTGCTTGTGTCCCGGGAGTGTTGCCACGCGGCGCGAATCGTGCCAGCTTGTTCCGGCGGGATAGGGTTGAGGTTGGGGCCGAAGAAGTGGGTGGTGACTTGTTGCTTGTCATTGTCGCTGAACAGGGTGGCCTGGGGAGTGAAGAGTGTCCAGGCGAAGCCATCGCCAGAGGGGAGGCAGATGTAGTTCTGGGTGCCGACGGCGTGGCCCACGAGGAACGCCGTGTGCCCCGCTGGCACCTGAATCTCGTCGGGCACGGGTGGCGGTGTAACACGGTCGGCGTGGGCCGGCTGCGGCAACGACGAGACCGTGAAAGCCACGGCGAGAGCAGTGGTGCACGCGGTGAGCAGGATGCGACGAGTGATCTGATTCTCTGATGCAGTGCAGTTGTTCATACGATTCTCCTTTTGCACCTTGTGTGCAGGTTGTGGGGTTGGCGTTTTCGGTACGGCTATGATGCATAACGTGATTACGCTGACTGGATCCTACCTTCAATTTATTGACGAGACAGTGAGGGCTACGGCTAAATCACGCTGCATGCCCTCCGATTCAATGTCTTCAATAAATGGAAGATCGAAACAGCGGACATATTCCTTACTCGCGCTTTTATGGACGCGGCACGAAATTCCTGTTTGCGCCTCGATGAACCGAATGACCTCCCAGCTGATGCGGCTGTAATACGCGTCGTCGTGCGGAGGGTCATTGTGGGCGCAATTTTCTCCCTCAATGACACTCTCAGTGTCCATCCTGGCGAGCACCCCAGCGATTGTCGGTATATCGTGTCCGGACGCTCTGGCGAGGTAAATGAGGGGACCGCCTGAGTCACCTTTACAAACGTTCACCTTATCGCGAGTGTCCACGACGATGTGATTGTACTCGACGTTTTCCACCTCAAGCCAACTCGTCCGGAGCTTGTCGTCTTTTTTGCCTGAGTAGGTGTAGCTGCCTGCGCCGCACGCTTGGAGCTCTGTGTCGAGAAATTCCCTTTTATCGGAGTAAATACGAAGGTAATCGTGATAGTCAGTATCTGTGAATCGGTCAGTACCGGAAACCGACCGAGTAATCATTATCACGCCGTGGTCTGCGTCAGCATTGCCCGCAGCGCTGACGCCATCCACCTTGCCCCTGTAGGAAGGTGATACAATCCACGTTGCGGTTCCCACAAAAACCTGGCGTCTTCCGCGTTCCGGGTCATGGTAGAAGATGCTGAAATTCCCGGTCCCACGAGAATTCGTTGGGGCCCCGAGCATATCGAAGCAATGCGCCGCTGTGAGAACAACGTTTGGTGCGATCATGCTTCCTGTACACCCGCCGCCCTCAACAACGCCCGGGTAGCCTTCGATCACTGTGCCACCCCGCAGCGCGTCGCTCGCCGTTGGTAGCAATGTCGCAACGAGGATCGTCAAGAGCCCCAGTACTCCCCTCTTTACCGCGCGTCGCCGCATTGTCGATTGGATGAATTCCATGATATATCCCTCCCTTTAAGAACAGTGCTTATTGGGACGTATGGATAAACACCAGTCAAAATTTGACTGAATAGACGCTGCATGTCCCTTTGTCTCTGGAAAATCCCAAGCGCACCGGACGTTCGGAAAGCTTCGATGCAATCAAAAGTCTCATCATTTCCTCAAGATCCTCTTTAGTTGTCCCACTTTGTCTGATTCGGAAATAGTCATTAGTTGCACTGCAACCAGTGCCGTTTAACCAGACAAACACATCTCCGTTTTCGTAGGAGTCTCTGTTGAACTGTATTGTTGTTACGAAACCTGCTTGGCTCCACTCCGCTCGCACAGTTCCAGTAAACATGGTGAGTACAAAAAACGAGACAATTGCCACTATTTTCTTGTTCATAATGTGCTCCATTAATGTGGGTTTTAATGGGTCGAATGCTTCAATTACTCCCCACCGTGTTTGAGAGGATATTCTTCAAAACTTGAATCCCCTTTTGCTTCTGCTGGAACCTTTTCTTTTTTCACTGCGTTTCAGTATGAGAAGAGCCGATGTGCCGATCCCTAGAAGTGTTAACGTCCCCGGTTCAGGTATGGTTGCAGGTGCATCGAAATCAGAAGCCGGGACGCTTGCCTGCGCAACGTATACGATAGACATCGGATCACCCTCAAAGGGACTGAGATCGAACCCGGGCAATAGCGAAGGAAGGTCTGCGAGGGTGGTCGCCACCAACGGAGCAGGATAAAACGTCCCGGATCTGCCAATGAAATTCTCCGGACCGGCAGGCACCATCTCTGGATTAATAGAATCGAAACCAGTCTGCCTCAGAGGAAGCAACCCAGGCGGATTCAGATCCTTTGCCCAGATGTCCACTAGTGTCAGGGGCACTGGGTCACCGGGGCGCCACCAAAGATAAGTGTCCACAACTATATCGATACTGAAAGGTTGCAATTCCTCAAACGTTGCAAGATCACTCCAGCAAAAAGTAAGTCCTGTTGATGGATCAGTACAGCCCCCGGGTGTCGGTATGAGCACCGTTTGAGGTATCAGTACGTCGTAGTGGGCGATTAAATCCAGATAGGGCCCGATGGGCCCGACGGGCACGGGAGGGCCGGCCGCGTTAGCCTGCAAAGTTACTAAGAAGAAGGAAAGACCCAGGATCCATGGCATGCATTTGATGAGGGTCCGCATTGCGTATCTCCTCTCGTGTGAAGGTGTGAAACGTATGCCGTGATTAAGCTGACTGGATAGTCCCTGATTCAGGTTCTTATCATGTCAACATGAATGTAAGAGGGAGCGGAATAGGGTCGCGTCTCCATATTCCATACTGTGAAGAGTGTAGACGCGACCCCTCCGCCTCTTCCCAATGTGAAGAACCGGCACCGGATGCGTCTTGTCTTAGTCAGCCGTCAACCATCCAGTCAGGCCTTTCTTAGAACGAACTTCACTGTGTATTTGCCTCCGTCCCCCTTGAACTCTAATTCCTTCGACTTCTTGTTGGAGCGGGCTTCAGCCATCTCGGCAGCGGTAAATTGGAGTTCCTTTGCACTGCCGATTCGCTCGTCACCATCAAGAGACTGGGCTGCAAAGTCAATA